>JBLHVT010000034.1:0-29303 GCA_047628735.1 Glaciecola sp. | reverse complement strand
AAGATGTTTTTCTAAAAGAGACGATATACCACTATGCCGATTTTAAAAAGTAAGATTGCCGAGCGAGCCACAGAGTTGGACGCGATTGCCGCTAAGGTTGCGCGTGGGTCTGCAAGATTAAAACAGCTGAGTGAAAGTACACCTGAAGAGGCTCGCGCCGTTCGAGAATCCACCGGCAATCCTTTTGCGCCACCTCCTGCTGAGCTTGCTAGCATAAGCGATCACAGAGCAGAATTGGAATCTGAGACTATCGGTATACGAGTATATCGGCCCAAGATAGAAACGCTCGGACTCCACAGCGCGCTAGTTTTTTATCATGGTGGTGGTTATGTCTTAAGCAATGTTGAGCAATATGACACTGTGGCTCAACAGCTTTGTTTACACAGCGGCTGCGTCGTCTTTTCGGTTGATTACACGCTAGCACCTGAGCACAATGTTAAGCAAATTCATGAGCAGGGATATCAGGCTTACCAATGGATTAGACAGCGAGCCGATGAGTTTGGCATTGCTCTTGATAAAATCGCTATGGGCGGAGACAGTGCTGGGGGAAATTTAACCATTGCCGTGGTGCTAGCCTGCAAACGTGAGAGTTATCCTATGCCTGCCTTTCAGTTGCTTATCTACCCCTCGGTTGATTTAACTATGAGCTTTCCTTCTATCGATGAATTTGCGGATGGGTATTTTTTGACTAAGCCTAATATGAATTGGTTTCGCGAGCACTACCTTGAAAATAGAGGACAGGCTAATGACCCTGCTCTAAAATTCTTAGAACATGACCTAGCGGGTTTGCCGCCGGCTTATTTAATGACAGCAGGTTTCGATCCTCTGAGAGACGAAGGCAAGGCATTCTTTGATAAAATGGTTGGGCAGGGTGTAGATGTTGAACACGAATGCTATACGGATATGATTCACGGCTTTATTTCGTTCGCTGGGGGAATCACGGCTGGAATGGAGTGCCTAAAAGACATGGGGCTAAGGCTAAAAAGCGCTCTATCTTAGAAAAACGGCCTATCGTAGGTTGCGTTGAGTAGGGCGCTGGTAAAGTCTAACGAACAAAAAAAAGCCAGATTTCTCTGGCTTTTCTATTTTGATCGAACTTTTTTGGGCTTATTTTCTCAAGCCAGAGTTTTTTAAGGAGCGACCAATTCGACTCTTCGATTCTGTTGATAGGCGCTTTCGCCAGTGCCGCGCTGAGCTGGCTGCTCCTCGCCGTAGCTGACCACTTCAATCTGGCTACGTGATGCTCCATTTACTATCAGGTAATTAAGAATAGCTGTTGCTCTGCGCTCGCCTAAAGCAAGGTTGTACTCTCTAGTCCCACGCTCGTCTGCATGTCCTTCTAAGCGAATACTCTTGCCAGAATTAGCAGCCAAATCTCTTGCATGGAAGCTCAACACATCTCGGTCTGCGGCGCGGAATTCAGCGATATCGAATTCAAAGTAAAATACTTTAGTGTCAAGTGCTGCACTCAACACACGCTCAGCCGCTTCGGCGGCTCGGGCTTCAGCAGCTTCTGCCTGTTCACGCGCACGTCGAGTCGTGCCGTCAATTCCACTCTCCGCCACTTCTTGAGTATCCTCAGCTGCTGCCTCGTCGCTGGTTGAGCTGCAAGCGGCGAACGCGGTAAGTGAGACCAAAAGTAGTGCCAGTCTAGTAATCTGAGAAATATTCATGGCTGCTCCTATCCCGGTTATTCGCCGGTGATGTTGTTGTCTAAAATGTTATTTAAAATGTTATCTAGAACATTGCCCGCCACGTTATCAAAAATATGGTCGAAAATGTTGCAGAAAGTGTTACAGAATATGTCTCAAAGAACGTTACAGAGAATTGACTAATTTTCGTAAAATTCGATGAAATTACAAGGTCTTATCTGTGGCGCGAAGCATACCCCATCTAACGACACGTTTTCAAGAACCGCGGATGAATTTGTCGGCCTTCGCAAATAAGGCCAATCCCTTGTCAATTTTGGGAGTTAAGGCCGGTTTAATGCCGAGCAAGCGTTCGATTTTTGTTTATTTTGGCTAGCTTTCGATGGTAATCTTAGTGTCCCAAAAATTCCCAAACACCTATAAATACCCAGACTTAAGTTCGGTTGTTGGCCTTTAAATACAATCAAAAGGTCCCGATTTAACGAGAACGTCTGGCTTAAGGAGAACCAATTTGAACGCTGATTATACTGCCGAAGAACTGGCATTTGAGACCGAGGTTAGGACGTTTCTGGAAAATGAATTTCCGGCTGAATACAAAGCTAAAGTAGATGCCAACATTCGTCTGGGCAAAGATGAACTAACGATCTGGCAGAAAATTCTTTTCAAAAAGGGTTGGGCTGCCACTAGCTGGCCTGAAGAACATGGAGGTCCGGGTTGGACTCCTACTCAGCGTCATATCTTCGCAACGGAACTAGGTATGATTGGCGCGCCTGAACCTGTGCCGTTCGGCATGAAAATGGTGGCCCCGGTTATTATGGCCTATGGCACTGAAGAGCAGAAGAAGCGATTCCTACCAGATATCTTAGAAAGTAACGTGTGGTGGTGTCAGGGTTATTCAGAGCCAAATTCAGGTTCTGACTTAGCCTCGCTAAAAACAGCGGCAGTGAGAGACGGCGATGAATACGTGGTCAACGGTCAAAAAACGTGGAACACGTACGGGCAATACGCCGATTGGATTTTCTGCCTAGTGCGAACTGATAACACGGTGAAGAAACAAGAAGGTATTAGCTTCCTCCTAATCGACATGAAAACGCCAGGTATAACCTTGAAGCCTATCGTATTGATCGATGGTCACCATGAAGTCAATGAAGTCTTTTTTGATGACGTGAGAGTGCCAGCTGAAAACTTGATTGGTGAGGAAAACAAAGGCTGGACCTACGCTAAAGTTTTATTGACACATGAGAGAACAAATATCTCTGGCGTTCCTCGCGGCAAGCGCAAACTCAAAGCGATTAAACGCATTGCTGCAGAGACTGATGACGGTTTTGGAGGCACTATGCTGGAAAATTCGTCATTTCAGAAGAAAGTCGCTGAGGCGGAAATTGATCTTCAGGCACTTGAATATGCTGAACTTCGCACATTAGCAGCATTGAGTGTAGGCAATGCACCGGGGCCTGAAAGCTCGATTCTAAAAATTGTGGGTACTGAATTGGCGCAAGGTATTGATGCTTTGTTCGTTGAGCTTGCGGGTATACACAGCCTGCCTTTTGTCCCTGAACAATTCGAAAACGGTTTTGAAGGACATGCTGTTGGGCCAGGCAATGCAGCTTCATCAGCATTGACCTATTTTAACAACAGAAAATTAACGATATTCGGCGGATCTAATGAGATTCAGCGCAACATAATTAGTAAAGCGGTGCTCGGGCTTTAAACTAAATTATAAACGCTAACTTGAACCGAATAGATAACAACGAATAATCAAAGAGGAAGAGAAGTGGATTTTTCATACACAGAAGAACAACAGATGCTCCAAGAGAGTGTCTTGAAGTTTGTACAGAATCAATACGACTTTGCTACCCGTAACGAAATTATCACTAGCGATGATGGCTACAGCAAAGAATATTGGTCTCTATTTGCAGAACTTGGCTGGCTAACTGTGCCATTTAACGAAGCTGACGGTGGCTTTGGTGGCTGCGCTGTGGATATGGTTGTCATGATGGAAGAATTTGGCAAAGCCATGCTGGTTGAGCCATTTGCTGGGACAGCCATTCTTGCTGGGCGATTAATTAGTGATCTTGCTGAAGGTGAGGCTCGCACTGCCCTTATTGGTCAGATAATGGAAGGCAGTCTTCAGATATCTTTGGCCTACGCCGAAGCAGGTAGTCGATTCAATGCTGCCAGCGTGAAAACTACTGCAAAAGTAGACGGCGAAAATGTCATTATCTCCGGTACAAAGGTCGCTGTTTTAAGCGGCAGCGCTACAGACAAGCTGCTGGTTGTTGCTCGTGAATCTGGCAAGGATACCGACCGTAGTGGCATATCTGTGTTTCTTGTTGACGCAGATGCAGACGGCGTAACCCTGCATAGCTATGCCAACGTTGACGGTAAGAGTGCATCGGAAATAACCCTGAGCAACGTAACAGTGCCAAGCTCGGCGCGCGTTGGCGCGGCGGGTACAGCTATCGACGCACTCGAAGCTGCTATTGATCGAGCTACGCTTGCCAGCGCCGCGGAGGCCCTTGGAGCGATGGAATCTCTTCTAACAAAGACAGTTGAGTACAGTAAAACGCGTAAACAGTTCGGAACTGCCATCGGTACTTTTCAAGCCTTGCAACATCGTATGGCCGATATGTTCATCGAATGCCAATTGGCACGCTCCATTGTTGTTATGGCAGCTATGAAAATGGACAGTAACGAAAGCGCTGCCGATAAAGCCAAAGCTGTGTCAGCGGCAAAAAGCCGAGTCGGCAAAGCGATTAACAAGGTTGGGCCAGAGGCTGTGCAAATCCATGGCGGAATTGCCACTACTCAAGAACTAGATGTCGGACATCTGTTCAAGTGCGTTACCGCGCTTGAGATGCAGTACGGCAATACCGATTATCATACCGCACGCTTTGCGTCGCTTTAAACCGGCCTAATGAGCGAATTGATACTGGTTCGTCACGGGCAGGCCTCTTTTGGTAAAGCCTCCTACGACAAGCTTAGCGATATAGGCATTGAACAAGCGAAGATACTCTCCCGTCACTGGCTAGCGACGGGAGAGCGTTTTGATCATGCCTACAGTGGTACATTGCTTAGACAGCGTGAAACAGTGGCCGAGCTGCTTACCCAAGTCAATGGTGAGCCAGGCGCGGCAACTGAACTACCTGCTCTGAACGAATACAACGGCGACCCTCTAATGCGCATTTATCTGCGCGATCACCACGCTGACTCGGAAGATGAAATCGAGTGGCCCATCAAAGATCCTAAGAAATTCCAGCTGCTATTTGAAAAAGCGACAGCCAAGTGGATAGTCGGCGAACTTATGCCAAATGACGAGGATACGGAATTCGAGTATTTTCATGCTTTTCAGCAGCGAGTTCACGGCGTGATGGACGAAATTATGAATCTTCATCAACGTGGCAGCAAAATATTAATCTCGACTTCCGGCGGTGTCATAGCCATGGCCTTGCAAAGAGTATTACAATTCCCTAATCCGCATGTGATCACGACTAATTGGATGGTGCATAATAGTGCGGTAACGCGAATTAGATACGGTCAAGGCAGACTGTCATTGTCACAGTTTAACAATTTGGCCCATTTAGAGAAAAATGACCTAGCTCATATGGTCACCTATCGATAACAAAATACCGAACAAGAAGAGACGGGGAAAAAAATGCCTACAGAGGATCTAGTAGATCGCGCCGGAGATATCAGGGAAGGGGAAGGACTCGATCTTGACAAGTTAAAGCAGTATTTGGAGCCAGTATTAGGCAGCAAGGTCAGCTCGCTCAGTGTAAAGCAATTCCCCGGTGGGCATTCCAACTTGACCTATTTATTGAGCAGCGGCGATGACCAATGGGTATTAAGGCGACCACCTTTTGGCAGCACGGTAAAATCCGCTCACGATATGTCTCGAGAATTCAAAATTTTATCGGCGCTAGAAAAGGTTTTCTCTTATGGTCCGGCGCCCGTTCACTTTTGCGAAGACCATGACATTCTAGGCTGTGACTTTTACTTAATGACCTATATTGAAGGCTTGGTCATACGTCGGGATTACCCGAGCAACCTAAATCTTTCCCCAGATCAAATTCGGCAGCAGCTATTCAACTTCTTCGATGTATTGGGTGAATTGCATTCGGTAAATTTGGTGGAAGCTGGGCTGGATACCTTCGGCAGGCCCGCGGGTTATGTCCAGAGGCAAATGGATGGCTGGTCTGGTCGATGGGCAGATGCTGTTACCCCCGACACGGTCAACTGCGATGAAACAATCAAATGGCTGTATGACAATATGCCAGCCGAAAGTGGCAAAGCCAGTGTGATCCACAACGATTATAAAATGGACAATGTGATTTTCTCTATCGATAACCCACTGCAAGTCATTGGCGTATTAGATTGGGAGATGTCCACCGTTGGCGATCCGTTAATGGATTTAGGCTGTACCTTGGGATATTGGACTCAGCAGTCGGATCCGGATTTTTTCCGTGATTCTAGGTCAATGCCAAGCGACGTCGATGGGGCTCCTACTCGTGCAGAGATTGTAGCTCGTTTTCAACAGCAAACTGGTATAGCGGTTGATAATTTCCCTTTTTACTTCTGCTTCGGTCTATTCCGTTTAGCGGTAATTGGTCAGCAAATTTACTATCGCTATT
Organism: Glaciecola sp.; assembly: GCA_047628735.1. Taxonomy (GTDB): domain Bacteria; phylum Pseudomonadota; class Gammaproteobacteria; order Pseudomonadales; family Pseudohongiellaceae; genus UBA9145. The sequence goes on along the minus strand of JBLHVT010000034.1, from coordinate 23,023 downwards.
ATAATGGTTTGACCAAAGATCATCGCTTTAAAGGTTTCGTTAAAAAAGCCCACGTTCTGCAAAACATGTGCGAGCTAATTACCAGCGGCAAGATTGAAAGTTAGTCGCAAGATAATAATATGAAGAACGAATAGTCACTAATTAGTTTGTAAGGAACCATTATGTCATTTTCAATTAACGAGTTGTTTTCTGTAGCAGGTAAAACCGCAGTAGTAACCGGCGGCTCTAGAGGCATTGGAAAAATGATTGCTCAGGGTTTTGTCGCCAATGGCGTCAAAACCTATATTACAGCCCGAAAGGCAGATGCCTGTGAGGCTACTGCGCAAGAGCTGTCGGCCAATGGCGGCACCTGCATTGCAATTCCAGCAGATCTAGCTAGCGACGAGGGTCGAAACGCGTTTGTTGCTGAGCTAAAAGGTCGCGAAGAAAGTTTGGATATATTGGTAAATAATGCAGGCGCTGCATGGGGAGCGTCATTCGAAGATTATCCCGATGAAGGTTACGACAAGGTAATGGATATAAATGTTAGAGCGATATTTTTGCTCACTCGTGATTTGATGCCATTGTTAACCAACGGAGCTTCCATGGCAGACCCGCATAGAGTAATCAATATAGGGTCTATCGACGGACTCAGTGTCTCCACTACCGATAATTTTGCCTACGGCGCAAGTAAAGCCGCTGTGCATTTCTTAACCAAAAATTTAGCACTGCGATTGGCCCCAAAGGGTATTACTGTGAACGCCATTGCACCAGGACCTTTTGAAAGTAAGATGATGGAAGCTACCTTAGCGGCTCATCAGACGAGGATAGAGAATGGTAACCCTCTCGGTAGAATCGGTAACCCACAGGACATGGCGGGTCTTGCATTATATCTATCCTCGGCAGCATCCAAGTATTTGAATGGTCAAATTATTGCGTTAGACGGCGGTTCTCATTTAGGTACACGACAATAGTGGACATTTAGCCCCTGCGATTGACAGACACTGATGCAAGTTTAACGGTGTGATGAATCTTTCTCATCGGTCCTTATCAATGTTACCTTAACGGCTTTATTGGCTAGCTTTTCATCGCTAACGTCTTTGATCAAGTTGGCTGGCAACTGCGAAGGTTAAAATAACGCGTGACTAAATCAAAACAAAAACCTATCTCTCCCACTTCTGAAAAATCTCTGCCGCAAAATTTAGTAGTCTGCATGGCATTTGTCAGCGGTTTCACCATTATGACGGTTGAGATGTTGGGAGCTCGGATATTGTCGCCTTACTTTGGTGGCAGTTTGTCGGTGTGGGGCAGCATTATTACGATCTTTATGCTGGCTCTTGCAACTGGCTATCTTATTGGCGGACGCCTCTCTACTCGTAGCCCTAGTCCCGCAATGTATGCCGGATTTTTTATTGCTGCTGGGTTGACTTCGCTGCCGGTTTTACTTTTTGCGGACGCGGTTATGGAGCCGATTTTCCTGAGAATAGAAGATCCTCGCTATGGTTCTTTATTTGCTTCTATATTTCTGTTTTTTATACCCACTAGTATTCTCGGCATGATTTCGCCTTACTCTGTTCGCCTGATGGTCAAGACACAGCAACATAGTGGGCATGTCGCTGGTCTATTATTTTTTGTTTCCACGGTTGGCAGCGCCGTTGGCACTTTAGGCACGAGTTTCTATTTTGTTTTATGGTTTGAAGTGAATCAGATCCTTTGGGGAGCAGTAGGGGCTCTTATAGTGGCGGGAGGTATTATTTTGGCGGTGAATTCATTGGTAAATCGCCAAGGAGATTCCGATGGTAAATAAGATTGGGTCTTTAATTGGAAAGTCGTTCGATTTGGTAGGGTTGTGTTTTTCCACACTATTACTGGCCGGCTTTTTTGTGACAGCCAGCGCTGAAACCATCCACGAAGAAAAGTCTAAGTACCGCGACATTGCGGTTACTCAAAATGGTGATCGTCGCTGCTTGCTTTTTAATGTGTATCGTGGCGACAGGAATCAAACCTGTCTTTATGTGAGTGAACCTGATCGGCTTGTTTTTGATTACACTAGAATGAGTTTTGCGGGTTTACTGCTTAAGCCTGATCCTGAAAAGATACTTATTATTGGATTGGGAGGAGGCTCACTGCCACTTACTTTTAATGATTTATTCCCCAACGCTCAAATTGATACTGTTGAAATTGACGATGCGGTTGTGCGCGTGGCTAAACAGTTTTTCTTTTTTGAAGAAAACGAAAACATGAAGGTTTATATTGATGATGGCCGCCCCTTTATAAAAAGGGCTTCAATTCGGAAACAAAAGTATGATTATATTATTTTGGATGCGTTTAGCGGAGATTACATTCCAGAACATATGTTAACGGAGGAGTTTCTGGAGGAAGTCAAAAGCATCATGACCGACGATGGCGTTTTGGTCGCCAACACTTTCTCGACCAGTCGTCTTTATGATCATGAATCTGTTACCTACCAGCGAGTCTTCGGAGAATTTTATAATTTTAGACTGCCAACGTCAGGTAACCGGATAATTATTGCTCAGCTTGGTGAGCTTCCCCCGCAGAGTGATCTTATTGACCAAGCGCAGCGACTGAAAGATAGGTTGCTCAAATACGATGTGCCCTTGGATGAATACCCAAGGCGGCTGTCCACTCGAGTTGATTGGGATATGAGCAGAAGGGTGTTAACAGATCAGTACTCCCCTGGAAACCTGCTCCGAGAAAACTAATTAATGTAGACCGTGTTTATTATGGTCGTTAAGAGTTTCGCAATCTATAGCTTGCACGCAAACTTGAGCTTCGATACCGGCGGATCTAAGTTGCTAAGAAGGTTAGTCGTATTAGCTGTCAGTCAAGCGCCGCTAATCTTTTACTAACAGTGATTTAAGTTTTTCAGAGTATTTAATGTGTCCTTCAGAAATAAACTGTTCGTGACTAATCTCGATACTTTGCAGATCGTATAAATAATTCACCATCGCGCCGCGGGACTGTTTAATGCCTTTGCTGCTCATGTCTGCATTTGTGTGAATTTTATGTATCAAGGCGCCGTTGCCAAGATGAAACTTGGCCACTGGGTCAAAGGGGTAGAGACCTTTTTTCGCCTGCAATAAATAATTAAACACAAGTTTCTCCAGCAGCGCGGTATTTTCATCAGAGTTTTCTTCTTCCTCTGGCATTTGCTGCACCTGGGCCTTTAATTCTGCTAAGTCTTCGCTTAGATCTTTCGGCTCAGAGTCCAGCCAGCGGGAAAAGCCGGGGATAGGTGACAGGGTTATGAAGGTCTTAATGGACGGATACTCTGCTTGTAATTCCTGTACCACTTGTTTAATTAGGAAGTTGCCAAAGGAGATGTTTTTCAGGCCCGGCTGACAGTTGCTTATACTGTAAAAAGTGGCGGTGGTGTAATTGCCATCATCTACTGATTCAGTTTTTAGTATGGACTCAATAGAGGAGGGAATGGCGTTGCTAAGAGCAATCTGTACAAAAATTAACGGTTCATCAGTAAGTGCTGGATGAAAATAAGCAAAGCAGCGTCGATTGGGTGGTTCTATGCGCCGACGCAAGTCATCCCAGTCTTTAATTTCGTGAACAGCTTCATAGCGAATAATACGTTCAAGAATTGCGGCAGACACAGACCAGTTGATATTGCACAGAACTAAAAAACCGCGCCCAAACCAAGAGGTGAACATGCGCACAAAGTCTTCATCCACAGGTTTGATATCGGGGTTATCTTTCAGGAAGCCGAGCAGGTCTGCTCGCATGGCGACTAAATCATGTGTAGCATTTGGTGTTTGGTTTAGACGGCGCAGCAACTCTTGCCGCTTGGGTTCTGCTGCACAGGATAGGCGGTTGATATTGCTGCTTGTCGGCTCTTTTTGGTAGGCTTCGAAGGCAAGTTTGACCAGCGCTGGATTGGCATTGAAGTTCTGTTCGAGATTTTTAAAGAATGCCAGTTTGGCATCATCATCTGAGTTTTTATAGCGGTCTAATACTTGTCGAGCAGTAATAATGCCGGACACCTCACCCACAGAGCCCATGAGCTGATGCAGCAGTTCATCTATGGAGTCTTTATCCGCACCACCCATAAAATCACTTTGCAGCTTGATCAAACCACTGAGGAAGTCTTGAAATCGCGCTAGTACCATTGCGGTGTGCTCGCCTGTGAAAAGAGGAAAAGACTTCAGCAAATTTCTGCCGAGAAGTGTGGCTTCTAAGTCAAGAAGCCACACTTAGTGTTAAGAATAGAAGCTACGGGGGCTGGCGTCTAGTCGCACGAACTCACTTTTAGATTTTTATTACTCGAAAAGGTTCACTCTGTAAAAAATAGAATGCAGGAGGGGGCAAAGCTAAAGGAGGGTTTGATTAAAAATAATACCGCCGATTATGATGCGTTCTAGTCGCAAGGTGTTTCCCTTGAATCTATGCTAAGCAGAGGCTGGCTGGAAAGTAGGCCGGTACTGCTGTGGCTTGAGAAACTTAAGTGTCTATTTAATTTTTGCCCTTCTTTGAGTTATCTTTTGGTCAACTTGATCGTTGCTGGCTCCACGAGCGGGCAATCGGATTTTCATCGCGTGAATAGCGCCCGGTACGAAGTATTTGTAGACAGACTTTGCCACCGGCTTCATGAACCACTCCGATGATTATATGATGGTTTTTACTTGCTGGGGCTGTTTTAAAAAAACGGCGTGGCACTTTCCGGAAGGCAAGCTTCGCTTGGCATAAAGCCAGCTGCTGGGATGAGTCCAGCTGCACCAGCTGCGCATTTTGCATAAAAGCAGCCATGTTTCTAAGGTCCGTTTGCATCGAGCCCATTAAGACACGATTCTTTAAAGAGATAAAACCGAGGTCTAGCGATTCAAAGAAGTTAGGATGCCGTGCGGTATTGATTTCGGGTATGGACTCATCACTTCTAATTCGGCTTTAGTGAGTCCCAACAACACTTATTAGCGCCTCAATATCCAGTATTTCTATTTCTCTATTTCTCTATTTCTCTATTATTCACAAAGACCAAACCCTTTTTTGTAAGTCGGTAAAAATCCTGCTCACAGTCTCAACCGTTAAGCCTAGATATTCGGCAATGCCCCCTCGAGTCATAGGTAACGAAAATCTAATTGGCGACAAAGAGATCCGAGCGTATAGGTCAGACAGCCCGAATAAGAATGACGCAGTTCGCTGTTCAGCACAATAACTACTGAGAAGCGTATGTATTTGCTGATCTTTGGCTATCTCATTTCCCATAACTGCGAAAAAATGATGTTGTAAGTTTGGCAGCTGGGGACTCAGTTTTTCTAGCTGAGAGTGGGGGATTTCACAGATTGAAGAATGCTCAAGAGATTGAGTGGAATTTGCGTAATGCTTGCTGGATATCCCATCCATGCCAATCATTTCGCCGGGTAAGTAAAAGCCGGTGACTCGGCCTTGCCCGGTTCCACATAACGTGTGCGATTTAAAGCGGCCTAAGCTTAGCGAGTCGATTGGTGCTAGCGCGGTGGTGATGGGAGCGATTTCTCGTTCTAGAATCGACAGGATTATGATCGGCAGCACTGCAGAGAGGCTACTGGATGAGTTAGAGTGCGACGTGTTTATTATCAAACCAGATCAACTGCCCGTACTCAACCAAGTCCTGCTTTAAAATAGGCTCAGATTAGCCGAGGGCTAATCCGAGTCGTCACCTACGTAAACAGTCAAAACATCACAAGTAGCCCCGTGTAGAACTTTAATCGCTGTTGAGCCTAATAGAATTTTCCAACCGCTGTTACCGTGGCTGCCTATGACTATTGCATCGGCGTTGATCTCACTTGCAAGAGAGCGGATCTCTGATGCTGCCGATCCTAGCAAGGTGTGAGTTCGCTCAGAGGCTATGCCTAGCTCTTCTCCTAATGCCTTGATTCGCTGCTGCGCGAACGCGATAGCCTCTTGCTGAAGCTCGCCGATATTTAATGCGTATATGTCCATACTGTATGCGCCAGCTACCGGCTCGACTACATGAATTAAACTTAGTTTGCTTGGGTCATTGCCGGCCATGCGTAAAGCATTATCTACGACAGACTTGGTATCACTGGAAAGATCTATTGCAACAAGTATATTTTTGTACATCATAGTGTTATCTCCGTTTTTTTTGAAACCGTTAAAGACTAATTGCTACGCCAGTCGGTATTTCTATCGAAACGTGATTACCCACAATGACACTTGATCTACGTCAATGCTACTGTTTTTTGGACCATCGAATTATAAGTAGGGGGTGAATAACCAAGCCACCGCGTTGCGGATTCGTCTAGCTAGTGGCTGATTCTTAAGAGACTCTGGATTTAGTTTCTCGCATTCAGCCAGCTTGCTTTTAAAATAGTGACTAAGTTCATCATTAAACTCTTTGCTAAAAATTTCAACGCCAAGCTCGAAGTTAAGGCGCAAGCTTCTTGGATCAAGATTAGCAGAACCTACTAAGGCGTATTTGTCATCTATAACAATTGCTTTGGTGTGAACAAAGGGAGCCGGCTGCAGGAAAACTGTTAATCCTCGTGCGTGAATATGTTGCAAACTGTGCTGTGTTGCCCAGTGTGTGATATGTAGATTGGTTCGAGCTGGTAATATTATTTTGACATCTACTCCGCGATGTTTAGCGCCAATCATTGCACCTACTAGGTCATGCGCAGGCAAAAAATAGGGTGTCATTATCCAAATCCTTTTTTTCGCTAGAGAGAACATGCCGACAAGTAATTCGTTAAGCCGGTCTAGGTTTTCGTTCGGCCCATCCAGTATTACCCGAGTCCATGCTACCGATTCTTCACGATTTCTATATTTTGGGATTGGCTTTGGTTTGGGTGTTGGTTTTGATATTGAGAGCGAAAGTGGCTCGCTGGAATGCGAGCTGCAACTTTCCCAATCCTTGAGAAAAGTTTTTTCTAACTCGACAGCGATTTTACCTGTAAAACTAAAATGGAGATCCAGCGCCTTTTTTTTATTATCAGGCAGTTTAACCAAGTGCCTATCGCTGATGTTTTGTCCGCCGGTAAAAGCAACTTCCTGGTCAACTACCAACAGTTTTCGATGATTGCGCATGTTGATATGAAGTGAGGGGGGGATTAATTTTGCGGGATCAAAAAGTCGGACCCTCAGATTGGCGCTGAAAAGTTTTTTGTCGATGCGAGGTGGGTAAAGAATAGCACCGAGGCCATCGATTATTATTCGAACATCAACTCCGCGGTTTTGTGCATCGACCAGGGCCTTGAGAAAGAGCTGGCCACTAGTATCATCTTGAAAAATATAACTAGATAAATAGGCTCTATGTTTAGCTGCATTGATGGCAACTAACATTTTTGGATAGAGCCCTTCGCCGTTTTCCAATATCTCGATCGATGAGCAAGGAAGGACGTTTCTGCCGCTGACGCTTTTTCCTATGATAGCAAAAGGGATGGTAACCTCAGTCGGCATAGCGGTATCGTCAGAGTCTGTTTGGGCCGGCTCATCGTCGTACAACTCTTTTGCTTTGATTTGTATACGGTTAATGCCGAAGACTAGATAGAAAATGGGGCCAGCCAGCGGCATGAATAAGCAAAATGCCACCCAAGCAAGTGCTGAGTTTGAATCCCTTTTGCTAAGCAGTGCGTGCGTGGCAGCTAAAACAGAGCTAAGTACGACCAGGGCACTGATGAAACCGAAAAGTATCACAAGCAATAAATCCTCTTAGCGTTTCTTGGTTTAGCGCTGGGGTAGTTTTAATTCAGCCCTGAGTGGGCAATGATCGGATAGCGTATGCCATTGCTTGCCCGCCAAGACCTCAGCATGACGAATTTCAAAGCCCCGGGTATAAATCCTATCCATCGCCAGCATAGGTAAGCGAGAGGGGAAGGTGGATGCTAGCCTCTTCTTCTTGGACTGAAAAGCTTCTACCAGTCCAAGTTCAGCTATGAGCCGGTGATGGCACTTTCTGTTCCAGTCATTGAAGTCACCGGCTAGCAGCAGAGGAGCCGTATTTGGTACTGTATCAGTAATATGTTGAATCAATTTATCTATTTGCCGTTTTCGTTCACTTTCAAACAATCCCAAATGCACGCAGAGAGCATGTGCACCGTTTTCCAATACCCCGTGCAGAAATCCACGTTGAGAATACTTGATCAAAGAAATATCAACATTTTGCGAGGTGGAGAAAGGTATTTCACTTAAGATGGCATTACCATGATGACCGTGTTGATATATCGCATTTTTACCATAGGCAAAATGGCTCCACACAGAATCGGCAAGATATTCAAACTGGTTTTGCACGGGCCAATTTGTGACATTTTTTTTATGCTTAGCATTCTCGCCAACGACTTCCTGCAGGAATACAATATTACTTTCGCTCGCGCGTAACTTTGCACGAATTTTTTCTAGTGTGAAGCGAAGGTTTCCGCTAGAGAAGCCTTTGTGGATGTTCAGTGTTAGGACGTTTATATTTTCCAATGAGCTATCTCGTTCGACTATCTGGATCGGTAGTCTCTTCTTAAAAAACCTCAATTATAGCTATCGTTATTGTGCTCAAAAAGTGAGTAAAGATTTAATGTTGTTCGACTTTTTCGCCACAATATTTACAGAAGCTGGCATCCATATCGTGACCTTTAGATTTGCAGTTCACACATTCCTTATTATCATCGCTATTTTCGCCACCTCGAGACTGCACTTGATGCATCAGTTCAGCTCCAATTATTCCTGTAGGCACAGCGATAATTGCATATCCGCAAATCATTGCAATAGCGGCAACTAACTGCCCTAAAGGAGTCTGTGGGGATATATCTCCGTAGCCGACTGTCGTAATGGTCACGATGGCCCAGTACACCGACTGTGGGATATTGCTGAATCCGTTTTCGGGTCCTTCAATGACAAACATCATCGCACCAAAAATGATGATTAAGGTGACAACGGAAAACAGAAAAACAAAAATTTTACGCCTAGCTTGTAGCAGAGCTGAAAAGAGTAAGTTGGCTTCGCCCATATAACGAAAAAGCTTCAGTATTCGGAAAATTCTCAGCACCCGCAAGATGCGTATAACAATGAGGTATATCGCTGAGGGGAATAAAAAGGCGATATAGGTTGGCAGTATTGAAAGTAAATCAATAATGCCGTAAAAACTAAAAATATATTTGCGGGGCTCCGGTAGGCTATAGAGTCGAAGAGCGTACTCAAGAGTAAAAGCAACCGTAAGAAAAAGCTCTAGGCTTCTTAGATAATCTCCGTAGATGGCGTGAATGCTAGCGACAGAGTCGAACAAGACCGCCAGTACACTGATAACAATGAATGCAATCAGTATTATATCAAAGCGCCTACCAGCCTTGGATTCATAGCCAAAGATGACATCGTGTATTTGCTGTTTCAAGCTGATTTTTTTCGGTGTCGTAGAAATTCTATGATCTCTCCGGGTGGGCAAGCCTAAAAATTAAAGGTAGATGATATCACGACTGCTCATTAGCCGCAGGCGATGGCTCGAGTGCCTAGTTTTGTCCTGTTTAGACTTAAACTTAGGCATTAGTGATTTTAGCAAGCATCATCGCACGTTCAACAACAAAGTCTCTCTTGACCGTGGGATCTACCACCACGAGTAGCTTCTGAATAGATTGCATTATTTTCGCTCCGATGCGTGTCTGTTAATGTAAAAGCCAGATCAATCTATATTTCATGCTTGTGTGGTTATTGCCTCTGCGATAACCAATGATTTGCATCTTAATATTGCTAATTCAAGTGCTTGTTTAGTTTCTTTTCTTTGCTTGCGCACGGCATTGATTTAGGTCAATAGTCGGGCGATTAATATGAGGATACTAGGTTTTTTTATGAGTAGTTGAGGGCTAACAATACGCAAGATAACATCTGGTTTGACAATGTTAATAGTCGTTTCTTTGCTGGCTGCTTGCGGCAGCGGTGAAGGGGTGAGTGAACGGCTACCTAGAAGCCCAGTTGCTTTTGCAGCGCAGATTAGCATCAATGAAGTCATGGTGGCGCAGATTGATGATGCCTCGTATTTTATTCGGGAGGCAGCTAATCCTGAAATTGAAGTGCGCTGGCAGGAAGTAGAACATCGTGCTGTTGCGCTGATTGCCAGTGGTAGTGCAATGACCATGGGTGGGGCTGGTGTCAATGACGCCATGTGGGTCACACAGCCTGGTTGGCGGGACTTTGTTGGTAAGATGAATGCGGCTTCAGTTCAGGCATTGAATGCCGCAAGAGATGGGAATTTGATAGCTCTTGGTAGTGCCGGGGATAACTTAGTGGGAGCTTGTGAGGGCTGCCACCCGCAGTATAAGTCGTCTATACCGTCTGTGCCTACCGAAGGGTGATGCACTCACACTAATAACTGACGGTACGCTTTATCTCCCAGAAGATACTTGGTGATAAAGCGTACAGCATTTAAGTAGGTGTAGCTTACATTGCATCAGTAGATTACTAGCTCGCTTCTTTGATTAAATTACGGGCAATAATAATTTGCTGAATTTGACTTGTTCCTTCATACAGACGAAACAACCGTACGTCACGATAAAAGCGCTCAACGGCATATTCAGAAATGTATCCGGCGCCGCCGTGAATCTGTACCGCTCGATCAGCCACCCGGCCAACCATTTCGGTTGCAAACAATTTGCAGGCAGAAGACTCGGTGCTGATATTCTTTTTATCATCGCGCATCCTAGCCGTTTCCATCGTCATACATTTGGCGGCATACATTTCTGTTTGCGAGTCAGCCAACATGGCCTGAATTAGCTGCTGCTCGGCAAGTGGCTTGCCAAACTGTTTGCGATTCATGGCGTATTCTAAGGCGTCTTTGATCAGGCGCTCAGCGACACCCACGCTGACTCCAGAAATATGTAGGCGGCCGCGATCAAGTACCTTCATTGCAGTGATAAAGCCTTCGCCTTCTTCACCAATAATATTTTCAGCTGGGACTTTGCAGTCTTCGAAAATAACATCGCAGGTCATGGAGCCGGCTTGGCCCATTTTCTTGTCGATTGCACCGAGTGTGATTCCTGGAGTGCCGCGTTCGACAATAAAAGAGGATATGCCGCGGGCACCTTTAATGTCAGGGTTGGTTCTAGCCATCACATTAAATGTGTCGGCTATCGGCGCGTTAGTGATGTAGCGCTTGGTGCCGTTGAGTATGTAATAACCGTCTTCAAGACGGGCACTTGTTTTAAGTGATGCGGCATCCGAGCCTGCGTCGGGTTCGGTAAGGCAAAAGCAGCTAATCCATTCGCCGCTCGCGTATTTGGGCAGGTACTTTTGCTTTTGCTCTTCGGTGCCGTTGAATACTATAGCCGCCGATCCAATCCCATTGTTGGTGCCCATCACAGAGCGGAAAGCCGGTGAGGTTCGCCCCAAAGCGATTGCCACCAGTATTTCTTCTTCCATGGTTAGGCCAAGACCACCGTATTCCTCGGGAATAGTCAGTCCGAACAGGCCTAGTGCTTTCATTTCCTGCAAGATGTCATCTGGTAACTTGCCTGATTCTGCAAGTGCATTTTCCGCCGGCATCAAGCGTTCGCGAACGAACCGCTCGATCATGTCGACAAGCTGTTTAATTGTTTCCTGATCTCTTATCATTTTGGTTCCCTAAAACTAAGCCGGTAAACTAGCATATGCGCTTTGAATATGCGACTACAGCCTACGTATTTACTGGGCTTGCAGTTAATTCCACCGCTGCAAAGCCTATGCTAGAATGATGAACCTTGTCAGGCTCTAATACTGTAGATATTCGGTAATACGAGCAACAGATAGATATTGGATGTAGATGGGATGCCAATGTCCGCAGCAAGGTCACTGTGGCTTAAGCTTGTCACGGTTCATATCCCTTTGAATGTATTAGGTATATCTAGCACTAAGCTATACCGCACGCTGTTAGTGACAAACATACGACTATTAATCAATGAAAAAATAATGATAATCAGAGAGAAATAAATGTCCAACAATTCCATAGTTGATGCCTTCATTTACGACGGCGGACGATCTGCCTTTGGCCGCCATGGCGGTGCGCTTTCACCAGTTAGGCCTGATGATCTCCTAGCTCATGTTATTAAAACTGTGGTTGAGCGCAATAGCTTCTCACCAGAGAGCTACGAAGACGTAATTATGGGAAATACCAATGGAGCCGGTGAAGACTGCCGCAATGTCGCGCGATTTGCGTTATTGCGAGCGGGTATGCCGGTGACAGTTGCCGGTTTGACGGTTAATCGGCTTTGCGGTTCAGGGCTGGCGGCTACTATTGATGCCGCTCGCGGAGTTAAAACTGGAGAGGGTGAGCTATTTTTAGCAGGTGGTGTTGAGTCTATGAGTCGTGCGCCCATTGTGATGTCAAAAGCTCAGACCGCTTTTGATCGAACTCAAGTAATAGCCGACAGCACGCTGGGTGCTAGATTTACTAACCCTGCTTTTGCTGCGGCCTATGGCAATGACACAATGCCTCAAACGGCTGACAATATCGCTAGCGATATTGGCATTACCCGCGAGGAAAGCGATAGTTTTGCTGCTGGCTCTCAAGCGAAATACGAAGCTGCTCGTGTTGATGGCTTCTTTAAGGATGAGATTATTCCTATCGATGTGCCTCAAGGGCGCAAGAAGCCGTCATTGACGGTTGATGCTGACGAACATCCAAGAGCTCAGTCTACTGTTGAAGCCTTAAGTGGTTTGCGAACCTTGTTTCCAGACGGGGTGGTGACTGCTGGCAACGCCTCTGGCATAAATGATGGCGCCGCTGCACTTATTGTTGGCAGTAGGTCTGTCGGTGAAAAAATAGGTGCGAAGCCACGAGTAAAAATTATTGCCGGAGCTGTTGCCGGTGTCGAACCTCGAGTCATGGGATTTGGGCCGGTGTTTGCGATTCAAAAAGCTTTAGCTCGAGCAGGCTTAAATCTATCGGACATGGATATCATCGAAATTAATGAAGCCTTTGCGCCGCAGGTGCTTGGTTGCCTTAAAATGTTAGAAGTCGATTTTAACGATTCGCGAGTCAATCCAAATGGTGGCGCCATCGCAATAGGTCATCCACTGGGTGCATCTGGCGCCCGCATTGCTATTTCTACAATGCGCCAGTTGGAGCGCACTGGCGCTCGCTATGCAGTAATTAGTTTATGCATTGGGTTAGGGCAGGGAGTCGCCGCCGTCTTAGAACGAGTAGAGTAATATCAATTAAGCCCGTGGCTGAGTTCGCGGGCCTTTTATTGACCACATTCAAATAACACATAAACCAAAGACAATAATCAAGTTAATCGAAACAAGGAAACACTATGTCGGATGTAGTTAGCTATCAAATCGTAGATAATATTGGCGTTGTCATTGTCAACAGCCCGCCAGTAAATGCACTTTCTCAAAAGGTCAGAGAAGGCATTTTGAACGCCATAACGGCAGCTCAGGGCGATGCTTGTGAGGCAATCGTTTTGCGCTGTGATGGACGCACGTTTATAGCTGGCGCTGATATTACTGAGTTTGGTAAGCCGCCAATGGCGCCAGGTTTACCTGAGGTGCTTTCTGCAATTGAGAATAGCAGCAAACCAGTAATCGCGGCGATCCATGGCACTGCTTTGGGCGGTGGTTTTGAAGTATCTCTGGCCTGTCATTACCGCTGTGCTATTGCCTCTGCCAAAGTCGGTCTGCCAGAAGTTAAATTAGGGCTATTGCCCGGCGCGGGTGGCACCCAGCGCGTGCCTCGAATAGCGGGCGTTAAAGCCGCTTTGGATATGATTACAAGTGGTAACCCAATAAGCGCCAAAGCGGCTCTGGGAATGGGCCTGATTGATGAGGTTATCAGTAATGATGATCTGCAAGTAGGCGCAGTTGAGTATGCTAAGGAATTAGTCGACTCCGGTGCCCCGCTTAGACGTATTCGCGATATTATTATTGATCCGGCGACTGTTGAGCCGGGTTTCTTCGATGCGGCAAGAAAGAAACTAGCTATGCGAGCGCGGGGCGCAATCGCCCCTGATAAGATTGTTTCCTGCATAGAGGCTGCCGTTGAACTACCAATGGATAAGGGCTTGGAGCGCGAGCGTGAATTGTTCACTGAGCTGGTGACGTCTCCAGAATCGACGGCCATGCGGCACATTTTCTTTGCTGAGCGGTTGGCAGCTAAAGTAAAAGATCTGCCTAAAGATACGGTCATGCGCGATATTAAGAAAGTTGCGATTATTGGTGGTGGCACAATGGGCGGCGGTATCGCCATGTGTTTCGCCAACGTTGGTATTCCTGTTGTTATGGTCGAGGTCACAGACGAAGCTCTGCAGCGCGGTTTGGGAATCATCAAAAAGAATTACAGCATTACCGTTCAAAAAGGCAAGCTAACCGAAAATCAAACGCAAGGCCTCCTGGGTTTGATTTCAGGCACCACTGACTACAACGATATCTCCGATGTGGACATGGTGATAGAAGCGGTCTACGAAAACCTAGAATTAAAGAAACAGATTTTTACAAAGCTAGACAGCGTCTGCAAGCAGGGTGCGATTTTGGCTAGCAACACGTCTTACCAAGATATTGATCAGATTGCGGCAGTGACTAAGCGGCCTGAGGATGTTCTTGGTTTGCACTTCTTTAGCCCAGCCAATGTCATGAAGCTTTTGGAAGTGGTGCGTGGAGAAAAAACTGCTGATGATGTACTGGCCACTTCTATGGCAATAGGTAAGAAGATCAATAAAGTATGTGCTCTGTCGCGCGTTTGCTACGGCTTTATCGGCAATCGCATGCTAGGTGGTTATGGCCGTGAATCACAGATGTTGTTGATGGATGGTTGCACTCCAACACAGGTCGATTCGGTACTAGAGGGTTTTGGTATGGCAATGGGGCCGTTGGCGATGGGTGATCTTGCAGGACTAGACGTGGGCTACAAAGCACGTGAAGGCCGCACAGACTTACCTGACGATCCTAAGCTTTACCGCATGGGAACCTTGTTAGTGGAAATGGGCAGACACGGTCAGAAAACCGGTTCTGGTTTCTATAAATACGATCCAGAAACAAGACGTAGATTAGCGGATGCTGAAGTTGAGGGGATGATCGTTGACGAGTCGAATAAGCTTGGTATTGAACGCCGTGAAATAGACAGTGATGAAATTCTAGCGCGTTGTCTTTATCCGTTAATCAATGAAGGTGCTTTAATTCTTGAAGAAGGCATTGCTCAACGCGCCTCTGATATCGATATTGTCTATGTGTTCGGCTACGCATTCCCAGCAGCTAAAGGTGGCCCAATGCATTACGCTGATCATGTAGGTCTAAAACATGTTTATGACAAAATCTGTGAATACCGCGATCTTTATGGCGAACAGTATTGGAAGCCTGCACCACTGCTAAAAGAACTTGCTGAATCAGGTAAGACTTTTGCCCAGTGGGACAAAGAGCGAGGTGCTAGCTAGTGATTTCTTATCAAACCGCTGAGCGAGGTGAGCCTTTAGTCAAGGTTGAAGGCGAGATCCCTCTGCCGGTGGGCAGTGAAGTGATGGTTAAAATGCTTGCCTGCGGTGTTTGTCATTCAGATATTCATATGCACGATGGGGTGTTCGAACTAGGCGGCGGCAAGCAGTTGGAAGTTGGCCGTGAGGGTATGGTTCTTGGCCATGAAATCTTTGGCGAGGTGGTGGCTTTTGGCCCTGACGCCAAAGGCGTTGAAATAGGTGACCGGCGTGTTGTCTATCCTTGGATCGGCTGCGGCGAGTGTACTTCATGCAAGCGTGGTGATGAGCATCTTTGCACGCCAGGCCAGGCTTTAGGTATTGTCAAAAACGGCGGCTTTGCAGAATACGTGCTTGTGCCGCATAGCCGGTACTTATTTGATAAAGGTGACGTGTCTGACTCTTTGGCGGCGACCTATGCTTGTTCTGGTCTTACCGCTTACGGCGCCTTGAAAAAAGTAGGCACGCTAGAAGCCGGTGATGAAGTTGTCATCATCGGTGCCGGCGGCGTTGGGAGTATGGCAATTCAGGTAGCTAAAGCTTCAGGCATTGACCCTATTGTGGTCGATATCGACGAAGCTAAGTTGCAGGCAGCTCGTGATTTAGGCGTAACTCGCACTTACAACTCAAGCGACCCGCAAACGGCGAGAGCGTTGAAAAAAGCTGTCGGTGGCGCCTATGCTGCTATCGATTTCGTCGGTGCAGAATCTAGCGTCAATTACGGATTAAACACCCTACGCAAGGGAGGCAAACTAGTTGTTGTTGGTTTGTTTGGTGGAGCATTGACGCTGCCTATCCCATTCTTACCTATGAATGCGCGCACTATCGAAGGCAGCTATGTTGGCAGCCTTGCTGATATGGGTGAACTTATGGCCCTGGTCCGCGATGGCAAGATCGCGCCAATTGAAATACAAGAGCGGCCGCTGTCCCAAGCCAGCGACGCACTCAGCGACCTCAAGGCTGGCAAAGTGCAGGGCCGTCAGGTACTTGTAAACAGCTAAACAGCTAAACAGTTAGTTCTAATTTTCTGAATTATCAGAATAGAAAGTAGGAGTAGTCATTTGTCAGCTTTAAGTGATTTTCAGGCAAGCACCCGAGCCTGGTTAGAAGAGAATTGCCCGCCAACTATGCGCACGCCAATGGTGCAGGAAGAAGTCGTCTGGGGCGGCCGCAGGCCTAAGTTTGTCAACCCTGAAAGTAAGCTTTGGTTAGAACTGATGTCTGAAAAGGGTTGGACTTGTCCAACTTGGCCTAGTGAATACGGTGGCGGCGGATTGAGCAAAGAAGAAGCGATTATTTTAACCGCGGAGTTGAACCGGCTTAATGCTCGACCTGCGCTTAATAGTTTTGGTATTAGCATGCTGGGGCCAGTACTGCTTGAATATGCTAATGAAGAGCAAAAGATGCGTTTTTTGCCAGATATCGTGCACGGTAAAACTCGTTGGTGTCAGGGTTATTCTGAGCCGGGCGCAGGTTCGGATCTAGCAGCACTTGGTACAAAAGCTCAACTTTTCGGCGACGAGTATACGATTAACGGTTCTAAAGTTTGGACGTCGTATGCAGATCAAGCCGATTGGATATTCTGTCTGGTTCGCACTGATTCAGACGTGCCAAAGCACACTGGTATTAGTTTTATTTTGTTTGATATGACCAGCGAAGGGGTCAGCACTAAGCCAATTCAATTGATTAGCGGCTCCTCTCCATTTTGTGAGACATTTTTCGATGATGTGAAAGTGCCTGCGGCCAACTTAATCGGCGAGCTTAACGCCGGTTGGACAATTGCTAAGCGGCTGTTGCAACACGAGCGCACCATGATATCTGGTTTTGGTCTCGCGAACGACTCAGGTGATAAAGGTGGAACCACCTCTACGGTAGCAACGCTCGAGGGCGCTGCGATGCATTATAGAGGGGACTCTGACAAGATTTCTGATTCCGTGCTAAGAGACCAAATCGCTCAGTTTAAAATTGATAGCGAAGCGTTTGCTTTTACTTCGCAGCGCTCGGTAGAAGAATCCAAACAAGGTCAGGGACCAAACGCTACTTCATCAATGCTTAAGTATTACGGCTGTGAATTGAATAAGCGACGCTATGAACTCTTGTTAAAAGCAATGGGCAGCCAAAGTCTGGGCTGGGAAGGCGCTGGGTTTGAAGAAGACGAGCTGCAAATAACAAGAGAGTGGCTGCGCTCGAAAGCCAATTCTATTGAAGGTGGTACGTTGGAAGTACAGCTCAATATAATCGCTAAACGTGTGCTGGGGTTACCTGACATGCTGAGCATGAGTAAAAATTAGACGCCCCCTAACAAAAGACGGAATAGTGTAATGGCTTTAGTATTAACCGAAGATCAACAATTATTGAAAGACTCTGCCAAGGGGTTTTGTCTGCACAATGCGCCGATTGATGTCCTGCGTAGGCTTCGTGACAGTAAAGATGAGACTGGCTTTGATGAAACAGTTTGGGCTCAAATGATAGAACTGGGTTGGCCGGGCATGGCAATACCAGAAGCTTATGGTGGTTTTGAATTTGGCTATGGCGGTCTCGGCGTTCTTCTTGAAGAAACTGGCCGCAGCTTAGTAAGCTCACCTCTTATTGCATCTGTTCTACTTGGTGCTACCGCGATCAATAAGTTTGGCACTGAGGAGCAGAAACAAGAAATGCTGCCTGCGATAGTGTCTGGCGAACTGCTGTTGGCGCTAGGGTTAGATGAAAAAATGTCTCATAAGCCAGCATCAGTATCGACCACTGCTGCCGCGAATGCTGATGGCTACATAATTAACGGTTGTAAAACCTTTGTACTGGATGGTCACGTTGCCAATAAGTTAATTATCAGCGCTCGAACCTCAGGTGAAGTAGATAGCGAAGAAGGTGTTAGTTTATTTATTCTTGATGCGTCTGAGCAAGGGGTTAGTATTAACCGAACTTGGATGGTTGATTCTCGTAACGCTGCCAACATGAGTTTTGATAACGTGCAGGTTCCTAAAAACGCCGTGCTTGGTGAAATAGGAGCAGGCTTCGCAGGATTAGATGAGGTGCTGGATGTTGCGCGAATAGGTGTTGCCGCAGAAATGCTTGGCAGTATGCAGGAAGTATTTGATCGCACTTTGGATTATTTAAAGCAGCGAGAACAGTTTGGTGTTTTGATTGGTTCTTTTCAGGGCTTGCAACATCGCATGGCGGACATGTATAGCGAAATTGAACTGTGCAAATCTACAGTTCGCGCAGCCTTGGCGGCACTTGATAATCCAGACCGCACGGTTAAAGAGATTGCGATAATAGCAAGTGTTGCCAAAGCGAAGCTGTCAGAAACAATGGAAGTGGTTAGTAACGAAGGTATTCAGCTCCACGGCGGCATCGGCATGACTGATGAGTTTGATATTGGCTTCTTTATTAAACGTGCTCGTGCTGCTCAGCAGTTTCTAGGCGATGCTAGTTTTCACCGAGATCGCTATGCTACGTTAAACGGGTTTTAACTTAGGCAATTTTAAAAATACTAGGATGAGGTCGGGTCAGGCATCGAATCTATGACGGTTAAGCTGCGAGACTTTTATGAAATAGGACAAAAGGTCAATGATGACCCTTTGGTTTATGCGTTTGAGGATTTTCTCAGCCAGCAAGAAGTTGATCAGCTCCTACCTGAACGTAAAATTCCTGCCGCAGCTCCTCCCAAATTTAACCGAGTTATTTAGAGTATGTGCACTTGCCAATATTAATCCTTGGGGCAGTTCTTGCAATGCTCGCGTATATTCCCGCTTTTTGGGTGCGCCGAGTAATGAAACAATATGGCGCCGAGATGGAAGGTTTAGCCGGCACTGGTGGCGAGCTGGCGAAGCACTTAATAGAGCGCTTTGAGCTCGGCGATATTCAGGTTGAAGAAACAGGGGCGTTTCAAGATCATTTCGATCCGGCGGCAAAGAAGGTGAGGTTGGGTCCGGATAATTTTCACGGCAAGTCGCTAACGGCTGTGGCGGTTGCTGCCCATGAAGTAGGGCATGCTATGCAGTTTCATCGCAATGAGAAAATATTTGAATTGAGGAAGCGTTACCTTCCCATGGCCGCTAGATTGAGCAAGGCTGGTATTGGGCTTTTGATGGTATTGCCCTTGGTCGGATTCGCCGTACGCTCGCCAATTGTTATGGGTGCGATAATTGCTGCTAGTTTGTTGCTGCAATTGGCTGGCGCTTTAGCTTATCTTATTATTTTGCCAGAAGAATGGGATGCAAGTTTTAACAAAGCGATGCCGGTATTGATAGAGGGTGAATATATTAATGAAGCACAGATCCCTGCCGTGCGTAAAATACTCAAAGCCGCCGCGCTAACCTATTTCTCTTCAGCGTTGGCGAACATGCTTAACATTGGCCGTTGGTTCATGATACTAAGGCGCTAAGGGCAAGCCTCGAGATCCTACTTGCCTAATTACTCGGCCACTTATTAAACAATTTATTCATTTATGAAATACAGAAGACATTATTATGGATGAGCCATTAAACGTTCTAGGCGAGCCCTTAGAGGTTTGCGGACAAGACCCTGTAACCGGTTTCTATCGCGATGGCTGCTGCAACACCGGTGATGAGGATTTTGGTCTGCACACCATCTGCGTTGAAGTAAATCAAAAGTTTCTGGAGTACACGCGCTTTCGCGGTAACGATCTTTCCACACCGATGCCTGATTTTGGGTTTCCTGGATTGCAGGTAGGGGATCGCTGGTGTTTGTGTGCTAAGCGTTGGTTGGAGGCTGCCGATGATGGCATGGCACCAAGAGTGTTGCTGCAATCTACCCATAAGCGCGCGTTAGAAATAGTGACGCTAGATAAGCTTAAAGAATTCGCCAAGGATGTGAGTTGATGGGATTTTTTTCAGTCTTATACCTTGGGCAAGTCAAGTGGAAAGACTAGAAGCCAAGCGATTGCTGCTTCGTGAAGTTTGCCTTGGTGATGCTGAATTTATTTTGCAGCTTACCAATGAGCCTGGTTGGCTTCGATTTATTGGAGACAAGAATATTGCTTCGTTAGAGAACGCTGAAGCCTATATTCTGGAGTCCATTATCGCCAGCTACAAAAAAAATGGCTTTGGAATCTGGCTGGTTGAATTAAGAGGCTCAGATGGTAGCCAGGCGCTTCCTATAGGAACTTGCGGCTTAATCAACAGGCCTACTTTAGAAGATGTCGATCTAGGATTTGCGTTTTTGGCAAGCCATGCCGGCCACGGTTACGCTTTTGAAGCGGCGAGGGCTGTGATTGACTATATTAAGAAAACCGGCGAGCTAACACGGCTTCTGGCGATTACCTTGCCAGATAATGAGCGCAGTATTAACTTGCTCAGCAAGCTAGGTTTCAAGAATAAAGGCACTATTGAATTGCCAATTGCCGATGGCACAGGCAAGGAAACATTGCTGTTATTTGATCAGTCGCTGTGAAAATTAGCGAGCATATGATCGAGGTTTTAAAATCGATTTAAAGGCAGGGGGGATGTTAGCTCAAGAGCCGCGTGCAGGCTCAAATTGGTCAAAATAAAAATAGTGCTTAAAGAAAAAAAACAGTAGATCAGTAAGAAAAAAAGCCGGTAAATATTAGAAGGGTCAACCAAAAATCATGATTGTATTGGAGTTTGTAGAGGCCGCACTTTGGCTTGGTTTGCCTATGCTTGTGCTTAGCTGGTTTTTGTTTAACTGGCTTTACAATAACGGGAATGTCGACCGGAAAGCCGATCAAAAATCTACTAAGGAGCAGCTCAAGAATCTTGCCAAGTCATTTAAAAAGGAAAAAAAGTCGACCGACCAGTCACAAGCCGCCTATGTCTACAGCCGCTGGGCTGCTTTTGGCGGTGGCTTTTACGGTTTGGCGGCGCTATGGACTTTTGTGGTTATTGAGGTGTCTCAAACAATTCGCTTTGTTCTGCGTTTTCCCGGCTTCGCTGAGCTGTTTGAAGACGGGTTTTTGGATTTTTTAGTTGAGCTTATTATTGGTCAGCTAGGTAATGTTGTTAGTGCTTTTGTTTGGTTTGCTTATTGGCCGTCTGAAACCATGATTTTATGGGTGGTAGTTGCTTACTTCGGTTATCGGCTTGGGATGGAACTGGCTAAGCAGGGTAAGCAGTTTGATTTTGAAGAATTGTGGAAAAAATTCTTTGATAAATAAGCAAAATAGAATTTTGGGAGAACTGAATTAATAACAATCTATATCAAGGTTTTAGTTGATATTTATAGTCTTTAAGAGCTCGATATTGTATCCAAACAGTATTCATGAAAATAGCCTTGTTAAGTGAATGTGCTTTTCCTTTTGTCCCCTTCACCTAACTATAATAATTAAAAATCATGGAGCTTGTAGTGTTAACTCATCGACAAACTTTTGGCTGGCTCTCGCGGCTAGCATCATGCCATTTTCAATTCTCGCCCAGACCAATGCTGAAATGAATGAGCAAGCGGTTAAGCTGCTGCCTGATGACCTAAAAGCTGGGGCAACGGTATTCAAGTACGATGCCGACAGCGGTGATCGTATTGTTTTAAGGCAGGGCAGCAATCAAGTCGAATGCCAACCGATGAACGAAGATGGCTTTACTGCTGTGGAACAACCGCTGGGGGGGCTCGCAGAGACATGCAAACGAAACTATCAGCACAGGGCTTATCTAGTGATGAAGTTCAGTCTGCTCTGCAGGAGGCCGGGAGTATGGGACATATTAAGGCGTGTGCCTTGGGCGCCTTGAACTACCGGCTTTATAACAAAGACGACCGGATTCAGCTCTTGTGGGTGGTGTCGGTTGCCAATGCTGCGGCTGCACAGCTTGGCTACCCAACCGGTTAACAAAGGGATAATTCTCTTGCCGGGCGCGGCAGGATTTGGATGATGCGAGAGGGCTCTTCAGGTGCGCACTTGATGATCCCAATCAACGGGACCGAGCTTTCTAACAATCCACATTAGGCATTGAATTGACTTCGACTCTCCGTAGGAGTCGAAATGTCTGGGGTTTAGTGGTCAGTATCAAGTGCCGAGTGTTCAGTATGTTGAATTTGGAGTTAAATCCGGGTTTACTTCCCCGTAAACTTCTTCTGGATCGACATCGTTGGCAAACAAAACCTCCCTAACTGCTTCAATATGATCGAGAACCGTTTGAAATCGGTCGCCATATTCATACTTGTTTACTTCTATGGCTTTGGGCATGTAAGTAAATGCAATCTTTAGTGCCTCTAAACCTGCTTGCTCCATTTTCTCTGACATATTAACGGCCCTACTCTTTGTTTGATGATTTTAGAAACGCTGGCTAAGGCCTAATTGTAGCTGTCCTTTATGTAAATTATCAGACCATTGGTGCATATAGCCGAACTGCAGTCGCAGATTGCTTTTAAATATGTGGCCTACTCCTACATAGCCTCGGAATTGATCGAAAAAGCCGACCCTGCGGTTACCGCCAATGTCCCTCTCACTATTGAGGAGCAGCTCACTGTTAAGCGACAGGATCCAAGCGCCTAGTTCTAGATTAGTTTGATTCAGGGCCATATCCATCTGTAGAAGGTAGCGTTGGCGGCTGCGAAAATCCTGATGTGCTATCCAGCGCTGTTCTGCTCAAAGGCGGTGGCGCAGATAAACGCGCTCGCCCACGTGCTACGCAAACGTTGCGTCTTGAAAGACTCGATTCTCTGTGCAGGTGTCGGTGCCATCACCAAACTGACCT
>JBLHVT010000033.1:0-29340 GCA_047628735.1 Glaciecola sp. | reverse complement strand
TAGCATCCACTAAAAACATTCGTCCCAGCTATGAGCAAGAACACACCTTTAACCGAAAACAGCCCAATTCATGTCTGCCCTAGCTGCAAATCCCCGCTGCGCGCGCTTGTCGGCAAAATGGGACCCTTTTGGGGTTGCTCTACATTCCCTGCTTGTAAAACAACATTGAACGATGTCGATGGCAAGCCAACGACAGCAATTAATGAGGAGTATCGCTGCCCAATTTGCACGCGGCGTTTGGTGAAGTCCGATGGGGATTATTGGTTTTGCAGCGGCTATAGCAAGGGCTGTAAAATCACCTTAAAAGATGAGAACGGTGTTCCTAAGGCTGCGTTTCGCTGCGGAGAATGTGGTAGCCTGTTGGTCAAAAGAAATGGTAAGAATGGATTTTTTTGGGGCTGCAGTTGGTACCCAGAATGCTCAATTACCTACAACGATCTTGACGGCAGGCCAGACTATTGATTTTCTCCTTATTAAAATTACGCAAAAAGACCGCCGCTGTCGTTGGTGGCATCAGCACGGGAGCTCTTTGTCTTTGGGCTCTTGCCATGTGGCAAAATGTATCCATTGAGGAGTTAACCGCACTCCTGCTAAACAGCCTACTCATGCTCGGCGTCATTATCTTAGCGGCACTTTTAATCATTGTGGCATTTAAAGCAATAGTGAAAATAGCAGAGCTGATAACTGGCAGGCCATAACCTCATTAAATCGATCTAAGGCGTTGTGCCAATGATCTCGACATGATCAAGGCATCTTCCCTGTCGCTCCCATTGGGATAGTAGTTTTTCCTCTCCCCTACTTGAATAAAACCCATCGAGCGATAAAGCTCAATGCCAGGGGTATTTGACTTTCGTACTTCCAAAAAGCACTCATGCGCATCCAGTTTTACAGCGCGATCGAGTAACAAGTTGAACAATTTGCGGGCCAACCCTTTGCGCTGATGATCAGGGTGCACACAAAGCGTTAGCAAATGACACTCTCCAGTAGCAACTGACATCACTCCATGAGCGACAATGTCCTGCTTGTTCGCAAGCACCCAACATTGATAACCTCCTCGCAAGCAGTCAATGAATATGCGCTTGGTCCAGTGGTGCGCAGAGGCCGCCGCTTCGTTTTGAACGACTAAGTCTAGATCACTGCTGCGCATAGTGCGCGCGAAATATTGAGAAGAATTATCAACTTGATTTGGCATTAGAGTCGCTTAATATGGAGCAAGGCTGGCTAAACGGCAGCTGCTAGCCTTATCTTTAATGGTTGCAAATGAACCCAAACCTGCCTCTTTAGTAAGGGGTAGGACAGCATCGCAGAAAGAGTAGAAGTCAATGTCATGTGATAGTTCTGCGGCATCTGAATAAAATCTTGAAGGTGCTCGGCTGCTCCAGTTCCCTCGTGCATGGGCTCGGCCAAAATAGTTTCAATTTGGCCGGCAAATACCAACAGGTTTTTAAATTTGTGGGCTGCATATCGTTGGGCTATGAATCCTTTCAATATCTGCTGTGCTGCCAATGTTGAATCTCCTTCAATTTCCATGAGAGAGTCAATTGGCCAACTAAAGCTTTCAGTACGAAAATCACTGTCGCTCCAGTTCACTTTAAGGGCAGACAATATAGCTTTTAATAGCTCTATCTTGACACCCGAACCCTCATCTCCTTGCGCGTAAGGTAGCTCGTCGATTACAGCAAGCTGCTCGTTAATATAAAAGTAGCGGATTTTGAAATTAAATTCGGTGGCGATCGCCCCCTCAACATAAGCAATTGGTTCAGTGGCTTGCGCTGCTGGCATCTCGTTTTCACGGCGCTTGACCGCGCTTTTTCCTGTTGCCTGCCTCAACTGCGCCTTTAGGTCACTTAATCCGACGGGTTGATTATCTTCTCTCACCGCGCTCGAACTAACTGCTGAGTTTTTCTGGCCGGATGAGCCCCGCACTTCTGACCCTGCTTCTAGCTGCACTGCCGCTGGACTGGCTGAATTTACAGATTCATAGCTGCTTTGGGGATAATCATAGCTTGGCGAAGCTTTAGCAGCCGGCAGCGCTTTTTTAAGATAAAAAGGCTGTATATCCAATACCTTGAGGTAAGCTTGTCGTTGATATTCATTCATTAGGAGGGTTACGCAAAACGCTAATATTCGAAAAAATAGTGAGGCCCCAAATATACTCGCTTGCAGACTTAGCAACAATAGGGCTTTGCTCTTGCCCTATCTGTTTGTACCATCTGTTTTTCTAGCGTGAGCTCAAGCTGATTCTCTCGATTGAGTTCAAGGATTAAACATGGTTGAATCCGCCTTCGTCGTTAAAGAGATAATTCAATGAAAGCTATAGTCTGCAGTTCCTACGGCCCCCCAGAAAATCTAAATTTAGAAGAAATAGATAACCCAGTCGCAGGAGACAACGAGGCCGTTGTCGAGGTTTATGCTGCTGCCTTAAACTTCCCAGATGGATTGCAGATCCAAGGAAAGTACCAGTTTCAACCCCCCATGCCATTTACGCCAGGCTCGGAAGTTGGCGGCGTGGTGATCTCCGCAGGCCCCGGCCTTGAAGGTTTTGCTGTCGGCGACAGAGTCATGGCAACCCCAGGCATTGGAGGTCTTGCTGAGCAGGTAGTTGTTAAGGCCGACGGCCTGCGCAAAATTCCTGACAGCATGGATTTTAAAACCGCAGCAAGTTT
Source organism: Glaciecola sp. (assembly GCA_047628735.1). GTDB lineage: Bacteria > Pseudomonadota > Gammaproteobacteria > Pseudomonadales > Pseudohongiellaceae > UBA9145. Next base: position 26,674 of record JBLHVT010000033.1, on the reverse strand, counting down.
CGCCATGATTTACACAACTTCTTACTATGGCCTAAAACAACGCGCTAACTTACAGCCCGGAGAGACTCTTTTAGTACTGGGCTCAAGCGGCGGAGTAGGCTTGGCGGCAGTAGAACTCGGCAAAGTCATGGGAGCAAAGGTAATTGCTGCCGCGAGCTCTGATGAAAAATTAGAATTTGTCAGTCAATTCAAACCAGATGCCACCCTAAACTATGGCGATGGTGAATTAAAAGAGAGAGTAAAACAGCTAACCGATGGCCGCGGAGCCGATGTGATCTATGACCCAGTGGGCGGCGATTTGTTCGACCAAGCGTGCCGCTGCATCAATTGGAACGGCAGACTGCTGGTGGTTGGCTTTACCAGTGGCAGAATTCCCGAATACAAAGCCAACCTTGCTTTATTGAAAGGGTCGTCAATGGTAGGTGTTTTTCTAGGCCGCTTTCGAAAAGAAGAGCCGGCCGAGTACGAAAAGAATTTTACCGAATTACTTGATCTCTACGGCGCAGGTAAACTGAAACCTATAGTAACTCAGTCTTTTGCGGTGAAAGACTATGTACAGGCGTTTAACATCTTCACTGAACGCAGAGTAATGGGTAAAGTCACCCTTGAGTTTAAAGCAGGATAAACACTAGAAATATGTTAACTGACGAAGAGATCCTTAAGGATCTGGAAAAATTAAAAGACATTGTTGCAACACATAAAGCGCCAGATGCCCCTCTAGCTACACATAGTGAAGTAATTGGCGGCATCGAATATGATGTGTTTTCAAAAGTGCCTAGTAACCTCAACAAGCTATATGAACTTGGTTTGGCGGCAGGAGAGAAAGCGTTTTTAGTCTATCAGGACGAGCGCTTAACTTTTTCTGAAACACTAACTTTGAGCCGACGTTTAGCAAGAACATTGCTTGAGTCGTACAACATTAAGCTTGGCGATCGCGTTGCTATTTGTGCTCGCAACTCCCCTGAATGGTGTATCAGCTACATGGCAGCCACTATGCTCGGCGCTGTCATCGTGCCGATGAACTCGTGGTGGAAAGGCCCAGAACTTGAATACGGGTTGAACGATAGCGCAAGCAAACTTTTATTCATTGACCCTGATCGTCTAGTCCTGCTCGAGCCGCATTTGGACAATGTCGACGTAGAGCTCGTTATCATTAGACCCACGCAAGACGGAGGTAGCAGTCCTGAGTTTTATAGCCTCATCGAAGGGGTTCTCCCGCTAACGAATGAGGAAATCGAAGCAATCGATGTACAGCCAGAGTTCAACGCCAGCATAATGTATACATCTGGTTCAACTGGCATGCCCAAGGGAGTGTTGTCGACTCACCGCAATATCATCAACGCACTTTATACTTGGTGCTTTGTTAAAGAAATAACCGAAATTTTGCGCCCTGAGCTGCAGGAAAAAAACCCAGAATTTGACCCTGCCATACTTGCTAACGTACCTCTATTTCACGTAACCGGAAGCCATGCACAGTTTTTGGCGTGTTTTATCTACCTACGAAAATTTGTCATGATGTTTAAGTGGGATGCTGAAAAAGCTTTAGAGATTATCGAAAAGGAGCGTATCAGTGTCCTGCATGGAGTACCCACGATGGCTTGGGAAGTCATGCAATCCGACAAATTCGAAAGCACCGACCTAAGAAGCTTACGCGGCGTTCAAAGCGGTGGTGCGCCGAGGCCTCCTGAACACCTGAATATGATGCTCTCTAAGTTTCCAGAAAAGGCTATTCCCGGTCTCGGTTATGGCCTCACTGAGACAAATGCCATTGGCGCAATCATCTCAGGAGAATTCTACCGAGCGCGGCCAAACAGTACCGGTCGGCCAACGCCGCCCGTAACCACAGTAAAAATCGTTGATGAGAACGACAATACTCTGGAGAACGGCCAGGTTGGAGAGATATGCATTAAAGGTCCAACTGTTATGAAGGGGTATTGGAATAACCCAGAAGCCACCGCTGAAGTCATCAAAGACGGTTGGTTTTACTCCGGCGATATTGGCATGCTCGATAAGCTTGGCTTTCTAATTATTCTTGACCGGGCTAAGGACATCGTGATTCGAGGCGGCGAGAACATTGGCTGTGCCGAAGTAGAATATGCTATTGCCGAACATTCCTGTGCTAGCGAAGTTTCGGTTTATGGCGTGCCCGACGAACGACTGGGCGAGAAACTCTGTGCTACGATTATGCTCAAAGCCGGCGCGGTGTTAGAGGAAGGCGAGTTGAAAGCCTTTTTGAAAGACAAAATCGCAGGCTTCAAAGTACCCGAACTCATGTATTTTCAATATGAACAACTCCCTCGCATCGCCTCCGGCAAAATTGCCAAGAAAGAGATTAGAGCAAATACTTTAAACCTGCTTGAATCTGCCTGACTTTCATCAAACTGTCATTACATTGACCGACAATCACGCCCTTAAGCAGGCGTGATTGGTTCGCTGCGCGATTATCGTTCGAATTACTCATTTTCTGCTGAAGATAAACCGTCAACTTAACGATAACTATGGCGTAATCAGACTTATGGCACTACTAATCCGTCAGCTAGACTTTGAGGGTAACCATGAAAGAACAGAACTGGGATGAAACTATAAATGCACCGGCCAAGCTGTCTGAGGCATCAAACCTTCTCTTAGCAAATGAGAGCAAGCAAGGTGAAGCCGAGCCTAAAAAGTCTTCAAGCGCTCAAAGAACTGATGTCACTGAACTTCGCCGACGCATCGAAGAGCGCTTGGAGGCCAAGAGAATATCTCTTGAATTTGACTATGAAGAACTCGAAAATTGGTCTGATAGCATCCAATAAAAATGACTTTTTCACACCCTAGCCGCGCCTAAGCCTCTAAGGCAAGCACTACTAAGCCGGGAGCATCGCCTACCTTACAGCCGCATCGAAAGCTGCGGCCCGTCATTGTATAGGCCTAAAAATTAGACAAATTTTATGTATTCAGCTCCAAGTTTACTTAGTATGATTGCTGGCTTGTTTTGGCAAGGACTAAGGAATGACGTATTGTGTGGCAGTGTCGGTGAACGCAGGAATTGTGTTTTGCTCAGACTCATTGACCAGTGCTGGGGTTGATCAAATCTCGACTTACAGCAAGATGTTTCGCTTTGGAGTTGATGGCGAAAGGCAATTTGTCATCCTATCGGCCGGCAATCTTGCGACCACTCAGGCCAGCATTGCTAAAATCAAGAACGATATCAAGCAGGAAGCCGACGTTAATCTTTATAACGTAGAGTCCTTGGAAGAGGCAGCCGAGTATCTTGGTGATGTCAGCTGCGAACAGCAAGAAAAACGCTCAGTCGACGGTAAGAACTTTCAGGCTAGCTTTATTATTGGTGGGCAAATTGCTGACAGTCCACATAGCGTTGTCCTGGTTTACCCTGAAGGCAACCACATCACGACTTCCCGCGACACACCCTACCTCCAGATAGGCGAAAGTAAATACGGCAAACCCATTCTTGATCGCATTGTCACCCCAGATTTAGACCTTGATACCTGCGCCATGTCGGCATTGGTATCGATGGATTCCACCCTCAAGAGCAATTTAAGCGTGGGGCCACCGATCGAGGCCCTGATCTACCCAACGGACAGCTTATTGTTGGACAAACCTCATCGTTTTGAAGCTGACAGCGATTTTCTTCGCAGCTTAAGCCGATCGTGGGATGAGCGCCTGAAGGAAGCATTCAGACAAATGCCTCCACTGTCTTGGGCCGCTAACTGGGATAAATCGAGTCGTGGACAAAACGGAGCTTTTTAAGCATTTTTCCTGCGAGGGTGAAGGGGTAAGCATCTTCCAACCCCATACTTCTGTTTAGCGAATTTAAGACCATCGCAAGCTGTGCCCACTTCGCGAGGGTTTCACCGAATTCGTCAAACCGCTTGGCACCTTGTTCAAGATTGTAGTCTGCCGCGGTTTCCAGCGTATCAATCATATGCAAATAATGAGACCAAACCTCTGCCCAATCTTCGAACGGGTGTGATTGAGCATAACGACTTATGAAGTCTCCATTGCGGCACAAAGCAGGCTTGTTTGCATAATACTGTCTCAAGGCGGCGCTATAGTCCGCGCGCTCATCGCCAAACAATGCTCTGAATTTTTCACGAGACTCTTGGCTGCTAATCAGCTTATCAAAGTAGTAATGCCCGCTTTCATGGCGAAAGTGACCAAGCAAAGTCCTATACAGCTCCCCTGCAAACGCCCTGCTAATCTCGCGAGTAACATCATCGGCCTCAGTAATGTTAATCGTTATCAAACCCTGTAAGTGCCCGGTTGTAACGTACTCTTCTGCAACGCCAGGATCAGTTCTTTTATCTTCAATAAACTGAAAAGCCAGGCCATTGGGCTCAACTGACCTGCCGTTAACAGGCAGCCCCAAGCTGAGTAGCGAATAAATTAATCTGCGCTTTGCATGCTCCAAACTCTTCCACCAGCGCCTGCGGTTCTTAAGAAGCAAATTGGGTATAGTTTGATTTAATTCACAAGATATACAGTACGACGAATCTGCTTTGGTTACTAACCAGTTGCAGACATCATAGTCCAACCGGTTTTTGCAAACTTTAGGCAAGCAGTTTTGTGCATCCACTGATATCGGATACATAGACATTTGTACGGGGTCAAAACTCACATCTTTATTACAGCTTAAACAGCGAGTGTTTTCAAAAAATAGCAGCTGACCACAGCTGCAAAGAAAGTTTTTCATGGGATATTCTAAATAAGAAACCAGGTTGCTGCAATTTTCTGGTGTATTGAACCTATCTCAACTTGCATGACATCGATGTAGCCGAACAGCCCGTCCACTAAAAGCTTGTCTATTTCCCCGCCACGCACAACACTTAGAGACTTATTGACCTGAGTAGAAACCTTGCCGTGATTTGGCAGCTGTTTAAGAATAACCTTCAGCTCGTTCAAATTATAGACAACGGCTCGCGGAAAGTTTTCGTCTTGTATGAGAAATCCGACTACATCTTCCGCATTTACAGTATCTTGCACATGCTGCCGGTACATTTGATAGGCCGACAAAGAGCGTAGAATGTTCATCCACATAATATTTTCGTAAGGCTCCACCGCTTCCACTTCTGCATTGACATCAGTGATTCCAGGCAAGAGATCACCGGAGCCCACATCAACGATTCGAGTGGTCATATCGGCTCTCTCTACGCCTCGACCTAGCAATATGAAGTTATAGGTATCATCACGACTCATGGTGCCGGACATCAACCCAGACAGCTGCTGACAGCCCGTAATAATCTCCTCTAAAAATTCGTGCCGGGGGCCTCTCTTCTCGCCTTTTACTGCGTTTTCTTTAGCATAGTGATACAAGTAGTTGATTTGCTCAAAAGCTTCTGTCGGCATAACTTCGCGGGTTGTCCGTGAATTTTCACGAGCCATAGCAAGCATACTAGACAATGAATAACCGTTGTTTTCAGCTAAGAGGAATTTCATAACAGAACGCTCTTGCGCCTGTTTATACTTTTCATCAAAAGCCGGGGAACTACCGGTAATTTCTACAAGCGAATGCCAGCCGAGCTTCGTTTTCGAAGGCAAGTCCAGCATAAGCGTGGAGAACACATTTAATAATCGCGCCGTATTTTCGACTCGCTCTAAATAGCGGGCCTGCCAATAAACACGTTCAGCAACTCTCGATAACAACATTATTTAGCCGCCTCAGTCATCGCTGACAATCCAGGTGTCTTTACTTCCGCCACCTTGAGATGAATTAACAATATAAGACCCTTTAACCATGGCAACTCTCGTCAAACCTCCTGGAGTTACATAGCTCTTGTCGGCCTGAAGCACGAACGGACGCAAATCCACGTGTCTTGGTTCAACAACACGATCCCCTAAAATTGGCACGGTTGATAACGATATCAACGGTTGGGCCATATAATTTCTTGGATCTGCCTTGATACGCCGGGCAAATTCCTCTAGCTCCTTTTTGCTAGCCTGCGGGCCTATTAGCATGCCGTAACCACCGGACTCATTTGCCGGCTTCACCACCAACTTATTCAAATTCTCCAACACGTGTTGACACTGCTTTTTATCAACGCATAAAAAACTCTCAACGTTCGGCAGTATTGGATCTTCATCAAGATAGTATTTAATTATTTTGGGGATATAGGTATAGATAACTTTGTCATCAGCAACCCCGGCACCCGGAGCATTCGCTAATGCGACATTGCCTTTAACCCAAGCATTAAACAAACCGCTTACGCCAAGCACCGAATCCTTATTAAAAACCGAAGGGTCTATAAATTCGTCATCAATCCGCCGATAGATCACATCAACCTGTGACAAACCATCGATTGTTTTCATGTAAACCTTATCGTTCTCCACAACAAGATCACTGCCTTCCACCAACTCAGCACCCATTCTTTGAGCCAGAAAAGAATGTTCGAAATAGGCCGAATTATAGATCCCAGGAGTTAACACAACAACTTCAGGGTATTTGTTTTTACGCGGAGATATCGCCGCAAGGGTATCGAATAATTGAGCGGGATATTCAGTTATCGGGCGAATATTATAAGCATCTTCAAACAGCTCAGGAAATACCCGCTTAGCAACACGGCGATTCTCTAACATGTAAGAAACACCGGAAGGAACACGTAGATTGTCTTCTAAAACAAAAAAATCACCGTTACCATCTTTAATTAAATCGGAACCGCAAATATGCGCCCAGACGCCAAAGCGCGGTTTGATCCCCATACATTCCTTACGGAAATTGCCGGAATCAAGAATTAGTTCACTGGGAACCACTTTGTCTTTAAAAATCTTTTGCTCATTATAAATATCATTGATGAAACAGTTGATCGCTCGTAGTCGCTGCTGCAACCCTAGGCTTGTTTTATCCCATTCTTTCTCTGCAATAATGCGAGGAATTATGTCGAAAGGCCATTCCCGGTCGATGTTGCCAGCATCGCTATAAACGGTAAACGAAATACCCATAGTTTTTATAGCGAGATCTGCAGCGGTCTTTTTTTCTAACAGTTCTCCATGAGTAAGCGATCGCAGGTAGCTAGCTAAGCCCCTTGCTGGTTTTCGAGCATAGCCGGGAGAGCTTATGATTTCGTCATAGAACTTTCCCGAATTATAGGTCTTCCAATTAACTCGCATAGTGGCTACTTTAAGAATGAGAATGGTTAACTTAGCGAATAAAGCCGCAGCCCGCAACACTTAACACTTTTGCTAGCTACCTAAAAAAGAGCTTTACCCTTTGTTCGCTGGCGCTAAACTTTGGTTACTGCTTTTTCGCGTCTAAACCTTTAGCTTTAAACAGTTTGCACACTTTGTTTTACAAACTATAGCGGCCACACAATAAGTAACATAGGAATAGAAACAGCAACAATGACTATCTCAAGCGGCAACCCCATACGCCAGTAATCACCAAAATGATAACCACCTGGCCCCATCACAAGCGCATTGTTTTGGTGCCCCACCGGCGTTAAAAACGCACACGATGCACCGACGGCAATAGCCATCAGAAAGGTATCCGGATTAAGATCTAGCGACACTGCAATATTGTAAGCAATTGGCGCCATTAGTATGGCCGTAGCGGCATTATTAAGCACGTCAGATACAGTCATCGTGATAATAAGCAGTAAAGCCAACAACACAACAGGTGACAGGTCGCCGGCAATGCTCAGAATCCCATCGACCAATAGAGAAGTAGTGCCGGTAGTCTCCAGCGCGCCCCCGAGCGGAATCATCGCACCTAGCAAAACTACAACAGGCCAATCCACCCCTTTATAAAATTCCTTTATAGGCACGATATTCATCACACCCATGGTCACGGTTGCTATCCCTAACGCTAGTTGAATTGAAATCAAGCCAAAGGCTGTAGATAAAATCGCTAATACAAAAACAGCCATTGCCGGTAGCGCTTTCGTCGTGCCACCAAAGTCTAGATCTCTTTTAGCCAACGGGTAGCAATCTATTTTCACGATCGCTTCTTGCAAATTCTCAGCATCACCATGGAGAAGAAGGACGTCCCCGGTCTTTATTTTAAAATCTCTTAATCGGGTTCGCTGGGCCGTACCGGAACGTGACGCAGCAAGAAGGTTAACGCTGTATTTTCTATTGAAGCCTATTTCCTTAGGTGTTTGATTGACCACTATGGATGTAGCGGTTACCACCACTTCGGCAATTTGAGAGTCCTTCGAGTGCAGTATCTCATTACGCGCATTCTCCGCTGAAAGCATTTGTAGATTGTGCTGGCTGGCAAACTGATCTATGTCTTCCTGTGGTCCCTGCAGCATTAACAAATCGTTTACAGCCAGACGATGTGTACGCCTAACAACCGACATTTTCTCCCGCTTATGAATAAGCGATATCAAATCCATTTTTTCCTCAACTAACTGATCTTTCAGGTCGCCAACAGACTGATCCAACAAACCTGATTCGGCAGTTACCTTCAATTCAAATAAATATTTCTCCACGTCAAATAACTCCAAACCTGCAGTTTTTTTTCGCACTTTAACCAACTTCCAGCCCACCGCTAGCATAAAAATAATGCCCGCAAGAGCGATCGCACCACCCACCGGTGCGAAAGAAAACATGGTAAAGGCCTCACCAGTAACATCTTGCCGGTAGTTGGCTATCAAAATATTGGGCGGCGTGCCTATTAGAGTCACTAGGCCACCAAGAATCGAAGCAAACGAAAGGGGCATAAGAACCGTCGCAGGTGCCCGGCCCGCTTTTTGAGTAGACTGAATTGCTATAGGCATAAGTAACGCCAGCGCCCCTACGTTATTCATAAACATAGACAACACCGCTGCAAGAAACGTCAGTATCACCATGTGAAGGAATGGTTTATCTGCGACAGGATCGATCAAAGCTGAAACAAATTGCACAGCGCCAGACTTTGTTAAGCCGAAACTAACGATAAGCACCAAGACTACTGTAATGGTTGCGGGATTTCCGAATCCTGTAAATAATTCAGATTGCGGGACGATGCCAAGTAGGCTTGCAGTGAACAGTGCTGCTAGCGCGACAAGGTCATAGCGCCACCTTCCCCATACCAGAAGCACAAGCAAAGCAAATAGAATCCCCAGTAGCGCTCCTTGCTGAAAAGTCATTACCTTATACGCCTTCTACAATTCTAACTTCAAGCTCGCCAACACCCTCAATACCAGCGCGAATACAATCGCCGACCGAGACAGCATCAACACCGCTGGGCGTGCCAGTGAAAATCAAATCACCCGCCTTCAGTTCAAAGTACGTTGACAGCTCAGCAACAATGCTTGGCACATCCCAAATCATGTCATCAGTATTAGCATCTTGCTTAATCACGTTATCTACCGACAGCCAAATCCTAGCTCTATTCACATTGCCGCACCGAGCTGATGGCTTGATAGCTGAAATTGGCGCTGATTGATCAAAGCCTTTTGCGATATCCCACGGCTGCCCTTTCGCCTTGCATTTCGCCTGCAAATCTCGACGAGTGAAGTCAACACCAATTCCATAACCAAAAATACAATCCTGAGCCTGTGCGGCGGTAAGCTTAAGCCCTCCGTGCTTTAGTGCCACCACCAATTCGGCCTCAAAGTGAAGACTAGCGGTGGCCATAGGATAGTTCACCGGCGAATTATCAATAACAAGCGCATCGGAAGGTTTACTAAAAAATACCGGCTGGGTTTTTGACGGATCACCGCCCATTTCTCTTACGTGGGCACTGTAATTTTGACCAACACAGTAAACACGGCGAACAGGAAAAACAGCGGTTGTGCCAACTACAGGCACTGCTGCTTGCTGGGCAGGGGCAAAAACGGTTTCCATAACAGCTCCTTATCTAACGTTGGCAGCCAAGATCAGCAAGTAGATCTTCAGGCAAAGAATTAATTAAATTCGGAAAAAAGTCGAGCCCACTTACTGCCGACACCTCGGCTAGAGAAAGGCTATAGTCGCAAAAGGTACTCTGAGGCTCGATGGTTGATGGAAACGCGAATGCCGCTAATCCATCGGTGCCCGCTATTACTTTGAAAAAAAAAGCAGGCGCTACACCGATGCCATCTTTTAACTTATTCGAGTAAATCGGACCGCTTATAACATGGAAGTTTGAACCTGCTTGAGCCAGCTCATTAACGACCTGATCAAGGCGAGACCAAGCTCCTGTGCGCAGCGCAGTCGGCAATGGGGTCATGTTACTTAGATAATTTAACTCATCCCAATACGGCGTTCCGGCAAAGCTAGTCATTGGTACTAGCCTGCCCCGATCTTTCTCCAGCAGCGTAACCTCATTAGTTCTATAGTCACGATCTTGAGAATTACTCAGATCCGCCTGCACGGTAAGCGTCGACTGGCCGACTTCTGACTCAAGAGCGTTTGCCACACGAGACAATTCATCTAAGCGCCAATACCTCGGCAGCAAGGACGCCACTCCAACCGTTTCGGGTAGAACTCGATAGGTCACCCACTCGGCGAGTCCAGAGGGAGATATTGACGCAGCGTAAAGATGCCTGACAATGATTTCGCTTTGACCCGCTGACGCAGATGCCGAATTAATAACGGTACTGATTGGGCAGCCATTTTTACAGTGAGCTATATGAATTTGCTCCGCAAAACACGCGCCTGCCAACAGCACACAGGCTACCAAACTAGCCCATTGGGTAAGGAATTTTCTTATGTACTTCATCACATTGCTTCATTATTTCGTCGCTAAGCTTAACATCAAGCGCAGCAAGAGAGTCTTCAAGTTGATCGGCTGTTCTAGCGCCAATGATAGTTGAAGCGACAAAATCAAAATTCATACTCCAAGCAGTCGCCAAGGTTACCGGTGCCATTCCCGCAGACTGCGCAATTTCAAGGTACTTTGCTGTCGACGCTAACGTGCCCTCATTAACAAAACGCTGCGCCATGGCTTGCTGGCGAGGGTTTGCATCATTGGTATAATCACCGAATCTGCAATCGGTCGGTACGTTTTCCTGATTATATTTGCCGCTTAAAACACCACCGCCAATAGGCGAGTAAGGCAGGCAAGATATATTTTCTAGTCGGCAGACATTGGCCAGCTCATCAAGAAAACGACGGTTTAACAATGAGAAGTTATTTTGAATCGAATGAAACTTAGCAAGGCCTTCATAATGTGCAACCGTATTGGCCTTAGTTAGACCGTAGGCATTCTCATTTGAGGTGCCTAGGTAGCGAACCTTGCCCGATTGCACTAATCGGTCCAATGCCTCCATCGACTCTTCGATCGGTACAACCGTATCCGGCCAATGAACTTGATACAAATCTATATAATCAACTTGTAAGCGTCTAAGACTGCCTTCAACCGCTTTTTCGATATGATGGCGATCAATTGCAGTTAACCCATGGCGAACAGGTGGCACAAACCAGCCGGAAGCAGCTCCTGCTACCTTGGTTGCTAAAATCAAAGAATCACGAGGCTTAGTCTGAATCCACTCACCAAAAATTTCCTCAGTGATGCCAAATGTTTCAGCCGTGGGCGGCACAGGGTAGACCTCCGCCGTATCGTAAAAGTTAATTCCTCGATCGTATGCAGTATCTAAAATCCGAAAAGACTCAGCTTTATCGCTCCAACTACCAAAGCTCATTGTTCCCATGCAAATAGGGGACACACGCAAGCCACTCTTGCCGATATAACGATGCTTCATAAACCACTTCCTTTTTTAAGACTTTACTAAAAGCATGATTTTACTGATAGTATGATTTTATAAACGGCTATTGTTCGCATAAAAACAAGCTCGGAACCTAATTCAGCCTCAAGTATTTGAATCCTACAATGGCGGACAGCGCTCGCCTAAGTATCCGCCGCCGCCACAATAACCGGCAGCCTGCAATTGAATGCGAATACCATCTGGGTCTGAGAAATAAACCTCTGGCGTTCCACCTTCAACACCCCCACGCGCCGGCATACGCATGCTAACCCAATGCATCAGTGGCTGCGTATCACTTGCATCAATGCGTGGAGTCACCCCAAAATTACTTAGCTCCTCTAATACGCCTGCCACTGAAAAGTCCGTCATATTAAAACACACATGATCAATTCGCCCTGCACTAGCGGGCACACCCGTCTGAGCGCCTCCAACATACATCAAAAACTGCAAGCCATCACCGACACCAATTACCGGAAAGTTCGGCCCTTGATAGGCTTGAAATTTCTTGCCAAAAGTTTTGGTATAGAAATCGTTTGCTCTGTCTTTATTTGCCACAAACGTTGTGAAATGACTCAAGTCAGTTAACTGAAATAGTCCAGGATAAGCACTCGGTTCGGTTGCATCGCATACATTGCCTAAGGCTCCACGCCCGCCGCAATGATCATAAGGTCCTAGCTGATAGTTTATGCCCTCCACGTCTTGAAAAAATAGCTCGCGGGTACCAGAAGGCTCGCCTCCAGAGTCTGGCAGACGCACAGTTTCCCAATACCCCATAGCGTGCTCCAACAGCCCGCTGGCGCCGCCCGGCTCACTAGTTTCAGATACGCCAAAGTTTTCCAACTGTGTTTGCGCCTTGCTAATTGAAAAATCTTCCACGCTTAAGCCGATGTGGGTGATGCCGGGTTGTTCAACTGTTTCAACTTGACGAATTGAGAAAAACCTTGGCCCTGGCCCTATTTGCAAGCAAACAGTTTTTCCTTGACGAGAAAGTATGGCTGCGCCAAAAATACGCTGATAGAAATCTATCGACGCCTCTACGTCACTTACTCTAAGCCCAAAGCTATGCAATTTTCTAACGGCTATCGGTGTGTTTGGAGACTGTGCCGCCAACAATCCCGGTGCTGCCGTTAATAATGCCAATGAACCGAGAAGAAGGCGCTTTCTCTTATCGCAACCTAAGGTTTCTTTCGAACTCAGCTTGTCTATATTTAAGTTTCGATTGGTTGGATGATTTTTTTTCAACAGTTTTGCTCCGATAGTCCTGCAGCCGTGCTTCACACATTAATAGTTCTATACTGATCGTCTAGATTAAAAGCGATGATGCCTGTAGCAGCAAGGGCCTTTAAGCTAGAGAATAAAAATCAGGGCTTGACAGGCATTTTTTCGACCTCGAATCCGTCAGCCTGCCACTTTGTCATGCCTCCATCCATATGAGAGACGCCTTCAACACCCATTCTATGTAGTGAATGCGCCGCTAACGCTGAGCGCCATCCTTTGTTGCAAAAAAGCACGATCTCTGACGCCTCATCAAAGTCAGATTTGTAATAAGGGCTGTCTGGGTCAATCCAGAACTCCAGCATGCCGCGAGGAATGTGCAACGTGTTTGGAATACGACCTTCGCGCTTAAGCTCTCGAATATCACGCAGGTCAATTAATATAACTCCCGCCTGCCCTCTTTTAGCTTGAACCTCACTAGTGGAGAATGTCGTAATATACTCTTGAGCTTCAGCGACTAATTGTTCTACACCTTTTTTAACTTTCATAAGTTTCCTTGATTAGCTTGCCTCATTGTATGGCCGAACTTTGTGATAACAAAGACCCAGCCTGCATAAACGACTTGTCCGGTGATAAACTGCGTTGTTATTAATGGTTCAGCGGTGTAGTTAGACACTGCTTTTAGAGACTGTTTTTAAAGGTTGTTGTTTGATGCTATGCCTTGAAGTGCACTAGCCCAAACCACCTACCCTCCTTAAAATCAAAGGCTAGACTATGAACGATAACGACTTCCATCTTTTAATGCGCTAACCGTCAAATACAGTGGCAAGCTTTTTGGCATTCATTCTTGTTGTTTGGATTGGCGTTCGCTGCCGTTATACGTCTATTTAGCATTGAACTTCCAACTCTCTACTTATTACTATTTGTTATGTTTCTAATCTCATTGCTGCTGAAATCAGACTTAGGTATTAATATTGGGGCCGTGTCGAAAAAAAGATTTAGTTAGTCTAATAGAAGGCCAATTGCACAACGACCCAGATGCACTCACTCGCTACGCTCAAACGAAACAGCGTCATTAGGCAAGTGCCTCTTTGTGAATAACAAAGAAATGTCTACAGCCTATACCTAACGCCAGTAAAACCAACGCTATGGCCAGAAGTAAAAGCTGGCTTAATCCGAAAAGACCACCCGCGGGCAGCGCCAATGTCAAACCTGATATGCCGATACAGATCCTGCCGAAAATTGCGGCCATTCCATACCCCAGATCCCCAAGCCCAATGAGATAACCCTGCAGGGCGGCTGAGACTAACGCGACGCCCACTATCGCTGTAGAAAACGCCTGCAGATTCTCCAGCACTGAGCCCTGCAACAGTAGCGCCGGATTCAAAACAAAGAAAAATGGCACAAAGTATATGATCGCACCTAGTCGCATTGCCGCAAAACCCGCCTTCATTGGCGAAACATTGGCAACGGAGGCCGCCGCGAATGCAGCTAATGCAACCGGTGGTGTAATGAAACTTAACATGCCCCAATACATCACGAACATGTGGCTTGCCAGCGGATCTAAACCAGCATTGGTAAGCGCCGGAACCAGAACGATTGCCAAGAAAATATAAGCGGCGGTTACAGTCATTCCTATGCCGAGAATAAAACTTGTCAAGGCTCCCATGAACAGTAAGACCAAAACATTATCACCAGCAAGATAAACTAAATCATTGGCAATGGTTCCGGCTATTCCGGTAACCGCAAGGCCACCAATTATCAATCCGATGGCAGCGAGAATACCTGCCAGCTCAGCCAACAGCTGCCCCATCATTGCAACCAGCTGCATGAACTTTTTAATGTCTAAACGATGGCTAGTAAATTGATTAATAACAAGTAGTAAGCCTGTGGCATAGAAAGGTGCTACGGCTTCTCTCTGCATGAAAACTAACATCCAAATGAGGGTGATAAAAACCACGATGAAATACCAGCCTTCCTTAAATACTTTGCCGAGCTTTGGCAGCTCTTCTTTAGGCAGACCAGCTAGGTCGTGGCGTGCGGCATAAGCATCGATTTGCATGTATAAACCAAAAAAATACAGCAGCGATGGCACTATTGCTGCTACCGCGACAGCGGCATAACTGATGTTCAAAAAACTAGCCATAACAAACGCGGTCGCACCCATTATGGGAGGCATAAAAACGCCGCCTGTAGAGGCACAGGCTTCGACACCGGCAGCATATTCTTTGCTAAAGCCAACTCTGCGCATTGCCGGAATTGATAAAGGCCCAGTGGTGAGAACATTGCTTATAGGCCCTCCACTCATGGACCCCATCAGGCCAGAGGAAAAAATAGAAACTTTCGCCGGGCCGCCTCGCAAATGGCCGAGCAGCGCAAAGGCCAGATTGATAAAGAAAGGACCCCCGCCGGTAAATTGCAGTGATACACCAAAAATGAGAAAGCCAAAAACCAACTGCGCGAACACACGCATCGGAATACCAAATAGACTCTCCTCCCCTAACACATGAAAAATAGCCGCTTCAGGTAACGATATGCTCAGCGCCGCAATAACGTCTGGCAAAGTATCAGCGAATGTTGGGTAGAGCGAAAACACGGCAACGATACAAAATACCGGCCAACCACCAGCCCTTCGACCCGCCTCCAAAACGATAACCCACGTCAACATTGCAAGCCAAACACCTACCGGCGGCGCCGCATACTCCCATGCTTCAAGCACGATTCTCTCGGCATAGTAAGCGAAGTAAGAAAAGATCCCAGCGATAAGCAACATAATCACAATGTCATACCATGGCACATGGGCCTTACTGTGCTGGCTACCAGGGAACACAATAAAAACCATCGACAGCATTACACCGGTAATCAAATACATGTAACGGCTATCCAGCATTACATAGTCAACAAAAAAGCCAAGGTTGAATATTTGATTTACCGCTAAGGCAATCGCTAGACCTGTCAGGCACGCCATGAAATAACGCCAGCGCTCAGAAAAGGTACGGTACCTTACTCGCAGGGTATCCGGGGTGATCGGATTATCAGAGGTCCCTGGCGCACTATTTTTTAGATCTGTGTAAGAGTCTGACATTTATAAGCCTTGCCCTAGAGTAATTAAATTCGCCTGAGTTAGCGCCTTCTCTCGCGCTACAAGCCATCCCTTCTGGAACTCATCATAGTCTTCAGGGGCACTTGAAACGAAACTGGACCACGCTGACGCTAACACCGCTTGGCGCTCAAGATTGCTTTCGTTCTGCTTCTGCGCTGCATCATCCCAAGCACCTATTTCCTTGTAATAGCGAATGGCACCGGGATGGAAAGGGATAAAAGCCTGGTCGAACTTTTGCCGCTCCAGCGTCCAGCCTGTAGCGCCAGGTGCATTGTTTTTATAATCATCGAAGTGAAGATGCATGATTTTGACAATACTATAGACCCAAGCATCGTTAGATGTGTCTAAGCCGATCAGAAGCGGATAGGCAGAAGAAAACACTTCTAGACCTTCTTCGGGCAGGGTAGGCCCTTCATAAGCAATGTGGGGCACATACCAAGGCAGGCGCGATCGTACTCGTGCTACGGCCTCTAAGTTGTCATGAGGCAAACTAGGAAAAGTGAGCCCTCTTGGTGATGCTTCTATTCTCAAAAATGGTGGCGAATTGCAGGCGCCACCAACAACGTCCGCTCGATTATTCAAGACCGCGTCGATGGATGCGTTATAACCTCCAACCTCTACCGGCGTTACATCGTCCCAAGTCAGCTCTCCATAGGAAAGTAATGCAGCCATTGCATTATTTAGCGAAGGAGCTCCTTGCACGAATGTGACACGCTTGCCTCTAATATCTGCTACCTGCCCAATTTCAGCATCGGTGGCGGTCGCGAAGGTAAAGGAACAGCTATCTGAATAATTCGACATGAGGGCGCGAATTGGCTGCGGGCCCCATATTTTTGAGGCAAAGTTCAATATGCCTTCCTGGGCATAAACAGCCTCCGATCCACCCGCTGAGAAATGGACACGACCACCTCGTAAGGTGGCCAAGCGAGACACGTCATTTCGAGCGGGAATAACACGTAGGTTCACTTTGTATTGACGCTGGAGGATATTGCCTATTGCCACAGCTTGACTGTAGCCGCCTGTGCCTGTTGGGTAGGCTGACCAGGCAATAGTTTTCGGAAGGTCGATACCTTCTGCTAACTGCGCAGAAGCTAAAACTGAGAAAGTGGCGGCCACAGCAACAGTGAATATGCTGAGGCTATTTCTTATTAAACGAGTATTGATTATAGGAATAAAAGGCAACATAGAGATCATAATCAGCAACTGCTCTTTGGAAGTTTGACGCAGCATAACCTAGCACTGGAAGCGATGACAATGCACCCTGAATACGCCAGATGGCGTTGAATCTAGGAAATAAGATGGAAATAGAATAGAAACAGAATAAGAGAATCGACCAATTTCGCCCGGCCCCGCACAGTAATGACTAGCATGGGCGTTAACGTCGGCGCTTAAGTGATAGTTAAACTCGCGATTAAGGCTATGGCGCTTCGTGAACGGCTCGAAGCTAAATCTAACCTCTAAAGACTCTGATGAGACGTTATCGCGTGCTACTCCTTAATTTGGTTTGGTTTAGTTCGGTTTATTTCGGTTTAGCTAAGTTTACTCTCAAACACAATCAGTCATATACTGTCCACAAGATAAGCCACTAAAGACCTGCGCGTCTAATTCTGCAAAATAATAGGGAATCTATCATGAAGAAACTTGCCACTAATACAGTTGCATTGCTTTGCTTAAGCGCTCTCCTTGCGTCCTGCGGCCAAGACGAAGTCCCTATGCCAAAGCTTAGTTTCGAAGAATCCTTACAAAAGCAGTTCATTGAAGCTAAAGCCGGTGACGTCATAGACATTCCGGCCGGGGTTCATCAAATCACTCGCAGCCTGTCTCTAAATGTATCGGGTGTCACTATTCGAGGCGCCGGTATCGATGCATCCGTCCTCTCTTTCGCAAATCAAATTCAAGGGGCAGAGGGGCTTTTAGTCAGCGCCAACGATTTTGTCATTGAAGATCTCGCTATTGAAGATACCGTAGGCGATGCTATCAAAATCAACCAGAGCCGCAATGTTGTGATTCGCAACGTACGGACTGAGTGGACAGGTGGCCCTCTTTCTACTAACGGCGCCTATGGCATTTATCCTGTACAATCACACAATATCCTTATAGAAGGCGCAGTCGCAATAGGCGCATCCGACGCTGGAATCTATGTGGGTCAATCCGAGCAAATTATTGTCCGCAACTCACGCGCTGAATATAACGTTGCAGGAATTGAAATTGAAAACTCTACTTTTGCTGACGTCTACGACAATGTGGCGACAAACAATACCGGTGGAATTCTAGTTTTTGATTTGCCCAACATACCTGTCCAAGGCGGGCGCAACACACGAATTTTTAACAACCAAATCATCAACAACAATGTCGATAATTTTGCACCCGTGGGAAATATTGTTGCCAGCGTGCCTGCAGGCACCGGCCTAATGGTTATGGCCAACGACAGCATTGAGGTGTTTGGCAACGAGTTTACTAACAACCAGACTGCAAGCGTGTTAATCGTAAGCTACTTACTCGGCGGGCGCACTACCGATGATCTAAATTACGACCCTTACCCAGAAGCTATCTTTATTCATGACAACCAGTATGTGGGCGGCGGGAATGCACCGGATTCAGAGCCGCTTAAAATGTTGAAAGCGGCAACAGGTCAAGCAATTCCTGACATCGTTTGGGATGGCATGGTGTTAGGGGAGAAAACACCACAGCAAATTTTATGCATCCAAGAAACTCCTTTTCCAACTTTTGTAAACTTAGACGCTAGCAACGATTTTGCTGCACCCTCATTTGATGGCAGCGTTCATAGCTGTTCACTGCCAAGCTTATCTGCCATCACACTTAGTTCGGCGCAATTGTAATGTGTTCAGCTTTAGCTAGAATAACTATTTCACTCATCATAATAGTTGGTCTCGCTAGCTGCGCGGAAACGAAGCCGGTATATCACGCCGATGGCAGCCCCGCTCGGCTATCCCAGTGGAATCAGCTTGCATTGCAAGGCTCGGTATTGACACCCAACGGATCAACCGAAGTCTATTTGCCTGCCAACCAGCTATTCACAGACTATGCTCATAAGCTGCGCACTGTGTGGATACCTGCGGGGGAGTCTGCCAAGCTAATTAACGAGGAAATTGTCTATCCCGTTGGCACTGTTTTGACCAAGACGTTCTACTATCCTAAAAACCAAAATGGCACACTGATTAAGGTTGCCGATAAAACATTATTGGAGGTCGATACTCAAAACAATCAGCTAATTGAAACCCGAGTATTAGTAAAACGAGACGCCGGCTGGGATGCCTTGCCCTATGTTTGGAATGATGAACAAACCGAAGCATTCCTTCGGGTAGCCGGTGCAAGCAAAGCGATAAATCTAAAAACTGAAACTGATGGAAACTTAGATTTTGTTTATTTCGTGCCCAACGGTAACCAATGCTCTGGCTGTCATGTTACCTCCCACCCAGATGGTGGCATGCATCCTCTTGGCGCGGTAGCAAAGCAGCTCCATGCAAAACGCAGCCCTACCGATAGCGCTTTACAATCAGACCTGTTTGTTGCCAAAGGTTGGCTAGACCAAACCTTGGATCAGCCTGCCACCGCTGCGTGGCGTGACGCGTCTCTCTCTGCCGAAGAGCGAGCTGTGGCTTATATGAACATGCAATGCGGACACTGCCACAATCCAGAAGGAGCAGCTGATACTTCAGCCTTATTATTGGATGGATCGCATACTTCCCCTGTTGGCCGCGGCGTATGTAAACCACCTATCGCCGCTGGCGGCGGAACCGGGAATTTAAAGTACGCAATAGTTCCTGGAGCACCGGAACAATCTATCCTGTTGTACCGAATGGCATCCGATAAACCAGATGAAATGATGCCAGAATTGGGTCGCTCTCTAGCTCATCGAGAAGGGCTTAAATTAATGCGTGACTGGATCGGCAGCTTATCCGGCGATTGTGGTTAAGCTCAGCGCCAAATTTCAATAAGGCGATACCAATCACCTTATTGAACCTGCATCTATAAGATAAAGTAACGGATCGGCGGCTGCTGACAATTTTTTCGTTAGCGCGCCCTTGCTGCTCTGAGATACAACTACAAACAAAGATTAAACATCCCATCCCAATTTGCCGAGTAGATTTTTAAAATGTTCACCCTCTTTACTGTCACCGCCTGACTAGCCTCCAACACGATTCCTTTAAAGTGAAATCTGTATCGATTAGCAAGCTTTTTTACACTGCCGCCTATACATCGTCTGAGCTCATCATTGCATTCCAAAGAACTCTTGAAGAAATAATCTGCAGCGCTAGCACCCCATTGGCGAAAACAATAGACGACAGTGCAACCCAACTTGGACCACCAAGTGCCGTAAACATCATCCCGAACATGACGAGTGATGAGATGATTACGAAGGGCCAGATGAAGTTTTTCAATGTCGCAGGGCTTCGGCTTTTAAAAAATTGATCGTTCTCGTTGTTGACTCGCGCACGCCGAAAAGTAATATGAGACATCCAATTTCCAACCAAGAAGATTGAAGCTAGGTTATATAACCACATGACATTAAACGCTGGTGATATTATCGATACCATCATGAATTGCTGAATTCCTAATACAAAAGGAATAATAGAGTCTCGCAAGGAGGGCCGCCAAGTAAAACCCATAACTATAGTTGAATACATAACCCATATTTGCAAAATTCCCATCAACGATACACTCAGCATACCCCAGCCCACTAGTGCTGCCGTATCAAAATACCAGAGGAATTCGCTCTCGATTATCTTCGACCATAGCAGTTCCAACGCCAATGCTTGAATTATGCTGATAAGAGTAAGAAGTACTATTGGAAACTGGCGTTGAGCACGTTCTCGCATATTGTTCATGCTATCGGTTATCCCTATCTAATTATTTTTTCCAGCTTGAGCTCTACGCCTGTTGGCTGGAGCCCGTTGTTAAGTACCGGACTCTTTTTTCAACGCTTTATTCAAACATTTACTCTACTTTGAAATTGAAGTACCGATCTAGATAAGGCTCTTCATCTAGAGTAAAGTGCCACCACTCTTCTATTAGCGGCCTGAACCCTGCTCGGATCATTACATCGGCCAAGTAATCTCTATTGGCACGCTGCGTCTGCGATACTTGATCATTTGATGGCCAAGATAAAGGATCAAAGAAATCCCAGGACGTGCCCATATCTAGCTCTGCATTATCGGCGAGGGTAACAAGTGTTAAATCTACC
The DNA here is from genome assembly GCA_047628735.1 of Glaciecola sp. GTDB lineage: Bacteria > Pseudomonadota > Gammaproteobacteria > Pseudomonadales > Pseudohongiellaceae > UBA9145. The sequence continues at coordinate 5,544 of JBLHVT010000033.1, read as the reverse complement.
GTTGAGCCTCGAGAGTGTCCCGAGCGAGAGGCTATATAACCGTCTCTGAACAAGTTCTCTTTGTTTACACGAGGGTAATATTTGGCCTTCATCCGAACATCACCCAAATCCTCGGCCCAGCGCACAAAATGGTCTACTGCTTGCTGTGGTCTGTAGGCATCAAAAACCTTCAACGCCAAACCTTGCGTTTTAAGTTCTTTTTGAACCGTAAGTAAGGCCACGGCCGCCTCTTGGGTCACATAAATTTTCTCAGCGGCATAACCATCCACTCGCGCACCGACAAAATTATCTGTCCCCAAATAACGAACATCAACCTCTATAATTTGACCATTGCGCGTCATGAAGTCGTCCAAGTTAACGAATCCGAGGCTGGCGGGGGTATTTGGGAGGATCAAGCTGCCACAAGCGGTCAGAGTCAGTAAGGCTGTAATTGTCAGAATAAGTGCCCTGGCGGCAATTGCAGCCACAAAAGCTAGCTGGGCACTCTGTTTTACGACCTGGTTTAGCTTTGAGCCTTGTATTAAGCCAAGACCTGCCCTTCGACATGCACTTAGACCTGAGCCCAAACCTCTAAAAACCACCGACTTATCTATATATCTCATTGTAAAGCAGTTTATCAAATCCAAGGCCGGAAAACATGGTCTCCACGAAGTTTTGAGACTAGAATGAAAATCAGTCATATTATAGATTCGTAGGCGCTTTGCATTTAGCTGTTGGCGTCTGCTTTAAAGGAGAGAAATAATGATTCGACGCGCCCTACTGACTCTTTCAGGCTGTGCCCTGATGGTAGTTGCATCAGTATCAACCGCACAATCAGACGCATACCGTTCGATGTTGTACGACTTTAACGTTACACCTGTCGCCGAAGAACTGGAAGTGCCCTGGTCTATGGCCTGGCTGCCTAACGGAGATATGTTGATCACCGAACGTATTGGACGTCTTCGTATAGTTCGGAACGGTTCTTTACTTGCGGCGCCAGTGGAGGGTGTGCCTGAAGTTCTTCACGCAGGCCAAGGCGGATTGTTTGATGTGGTGCCACATCCCGAATTTGCTTCCAATAACCTAATTTATCTAAGCTTTGCGAAGCCTTTAGGCGACGGATCAACTACCGCCGTAGTGCGCGGAAAGTTTGAGAACGACCGCATAAGCGATTTAGAAACTATCTTTCAAGCCGACAGTGAAGGTCAAAATGGCCATTACGGTGCCCGCATGGCATTTGATGGAGAAGGATACCTCTACATCTCCACAGGTGATCGGCAAGCGCCTCCTTCTGGAGACCTAGCGGCACATCAGGCTCAAGACCTTTCTAATCATGCTGGCACAATAGTCAGATTACATGACGATGGTCGCGTGCCTAGCGACAATCCTTTTATTGGACGTCGAGACGCCCTGCCAGAAATTTATAGCTACGGGCATCGTAACCCTCAGTCTCTTGCTATTCACCCTGTGACCGGTGATGTTTGGGCTGGAGAGCACGGCCCACAGGGCGGTGATGAATTAAACATTGTCGCTCCAGGCGTCAACTTTGGCTGGCCGGTAATTGGCTTCGGTGTGAACTACGGCCCCGGCACCCCAATTCATTCCGCACAGCAACAATCTGGTATGGAAAGTCCTAAGCATTACTGGGTCCCTTCAATTGCCACATCGGGCCTCATGATTTACTCAGGGGATTTATTTCCTAACTGGAAAGGGGATATTTTCGTTGGCGGCCTAAGAGGCCAACTACTTGCTCGAGTTGACATCAGTGACGACGGTAAAGCAGCGATGATGGATGAATCTTTAATGGTTGGCATTGGCCGCGTCCGTGACGTTCGACAAGGACCAGAAGGCGCTATCTACCTTGCTACAGATACCAAGGGCGTGCTTAGATTAACTCCTAGCGAGTAATTCTCGACTGCTCTAATCGAAAGCCCACTTCGGTGGGCTTTTTTGGTTATGGCCTCGAATTAGCTTATCGGGATTAATTAAATTTAGGACGCTCAACATTCTGCAGGTGCAAGTAAAGGCGCGGGAGCAAAGCAGTGAAAACAATTGGTATGTTAGGCGGAATGAGCTGGGAATCTACGGTCAGCTACTATCAGCTGCTCAATTCTGGCGTCAAAAAAGCTTATGGCGGCCTGCATTCAGCAAAAATTGCTATGGTCAGCGTCGATTTCGAAGAGATTGAGAAAATGCAACGTGTGGCCGATTGGACTGCAGCTGCGACGACTCTGTCAGCGGCAGCTAAGTCTGTAGAGGCTGCGGGGGCAGATTTTCTGCTTATTTGTACAAACACCATGCACAAGGTTGCTCCGGAAATTGAAGCGTCGATATCAATCCCATTACTGCATATCGCAGACACCACCGGTGAAAAGCTGACCCGTGATGGCCATAAAAAAATTGGTTTACTTGGCACTGCTTTCACGATGGAACAAGAATTTTATAAAGGCAGGCTAAGCGACAAATATTCAATAGAAGTGCTTACTCCAAACTTAAGCGACCGCCAGATTGTTCACGACATCATTTATAAAGAACTGTGTTTAGGGCTCATCTTGGATGACTCCAGAATGGAGTATTTACGAGTCATTAACGACTTGAGGTCTCAGGGCGCCGAAGCTATTGTTCTAGGCTGTACTGAAATCCCACTGTTAGTTCAGCAAGACCATACTCCTGTTCCGTTATACGATACCACTGCAATTCATGCTGCAGCGGCAGTCGCATTAGCTATTGCGCCTTCAACCGACTGATTATGGTTTTGAGCCAACTAACCTGCTGGAGGCATAACGCTGGCAGCACAGGCAATATCGGTGGTTTTTTTCGCTTTTATAAACCTGCCCTTCCATAAAAGGGCGAATCTCTCGCTTTTCCTTTCCCTTTCCTACTATCCCGTCACTGGCACAGCGGAAATATCTAACCCTTAGCTCCTTAAGTTGAAAGTGAAAAGTGCAGGGGCTTAGCCGGTACAGTCCATGTTCCTGCAAGATAGCGACCACTCGCTTTATTAAGAACCCAAGCGCGGATAAATTCTATTGTTTGTCAAAATTCAGGCAAAAAAAAGGCTGACATAAGTCAGCCTAAAGCCTCTAGGGTAAACTGGAGAAATGTTACTTAGGTAAAATCACTTGATCAATAACGTGGATTACGCCGTTGCTGGTTTCGATATCGGCTGTTACAACAGTGGCATTGTCTACTTTGACACCCATAGTTGCGTCAATTGATACTTCACTTCCTTGGACGGTAGCGACCATAAGTTTTTTACCCGCTATGTCGCCTGACATAACTGCACCAGGAATTACATGGTACGTTAGTACAGCGATTAGCTGGTCCTTGTTTTCAGGCTTCAGCAGATTAGCTACTGTGCCCGCTGGCAGGGCTGCAAACGCTGCATCTGTAGGTGCGAAGACAGTAAATGGTCCTTCGCTCTTCAGAGTTTCAACCAAGCCGGCGGCCTGAACAGCCGCTACTAAAGTCTCGAATTGACCGGCAGCTATCGCCGTGTCAACGATGTCTTGAGCTCTAACTAACGATGAACCAAAAGCTATTGGAAAAATAGCTACTAGTGCAAAAGCAAAACGTCTAATATTTAACATGGAAAACCCCGATAATTTGGTGAAAAAGAATAATAAATAGATAATACATAGCACCCATATATACGGGGAAATATTTTTTACGGATCACAAAAGAAAAGAAACTTGTTGATGGACAACCTGAGCGCTTCTATTATTACCGGCTATTAAGACTAAATCTGACCCGAAGGCTTCGATATGGCGCCTACAATTAGTTGGACTAAAACACGTAATACAGATAAATTGCACCACGTCCGTTCAGTGGCATCCTCAGAGAAGACAAGAATGCACACTCTCACTAAATTAATAATAGCGACAGCTTTCCTAACGACGAGCATAAATGCAGTGGCTATAGAAAAACCAAAGTATGCCGTCTTGCATGCCGAGGATAAAATAGAATACCGCCTCTACGAAGGTTATGTTGTAGCTGAAACCATAGTCACAGACAAGAATAGTTACGGACAAGCCGCGACTAGTGGCTTTATGAGATTGTTCGGCTATATTGGCGGAGAAAATGTAAGCAAGACCGCAATTGATATGACCGCCCCGGTAAAGCAAACGCCTCTGACAGAACTCGAAGGCGAGAAAATTGCTATGACGTCCCCAGTTCAGCAGAGCAAGAATGATCTAGGCTGGTCCGTGGCCTTTATGCTACCAAGCAAATTCAATATTGATACAGCACCGATTCCAAGCAACGAAAACATCTCCTTAAGAGAAGTCCCACCAAGATTAATGGCCATAATCCGATATTCGGGGAGATGGACACAGAGAAATTTTGACAAGCAATCGGCGCTGTTAAAATCGGCTATTCAAAAGCAAGGGATTGAAATCATATCCGCAGCGGAATCTGCCGTGTATAACCCTCCGTTTATGCCGCCTTTCATGCGTCGTAACGAAGTTATGTTTGAGGTTGGCAGCCACCCTGGTGATGATTTTGCTACTTTAGATAACAAATAGTCAGATAAACTGAAAGACAAATAAATAAGCAACTAAACCGAATTGCCAGAACAGCGAGACCTCTAAATGCCTACCCATCAAAAGAACATTCTTATAACAGGCGCCACTGGAATGATTGGTAAAGCTTTAGCTAAGTCTTTATCAGCGTCCGGCTACCGAGTTTATCCTCTACTGCGCAATCGCCTCGACGGCCCCTTTTGCTATGACAAGCAAGCGGGGGTTGTGCACTTAGACCCAGAAATACCTCTCTATGCTGTCATTAATCTTGCTGGCGCCAACATCTCCGACAAGCGCTGGAACGACGCACGAAAGGAAGAAATAATTTCGAGCCGAGAGTTATTAACTAAGGCCCTAAGTGAAAGTTTAGCTAAACTAAGCGAAAAACCCGCAGTCTATCTGTCCGGTTCTGCTATCGGGTATTACGGTCCCACTCCCACAGGCTATGCCACCGAGGCTAGTCCCGCCGGCACTGACTTTCTTGCGGAAGTTGCTAAGCGCTGGGAAAGCGCAACATCGGCCGCCACCACCTCAGGCATCCGTACTATTCATATGCGCTTCGGTATTGTTCTTAGCGTCACTGGCGGCGTATTGAAGAATTTCCTTTTACCACTGCGCCTAGCTGTTGTTGGGCCTATTGGCAGCGGACAGCAAAAAATAAGCTGGATGAGCATTCACGACGCTGTGCGATTAATCGAGCTAGGTTTGACCGACGAGAAATTAAAAGGACCTATTAATTTCGTCTCCAACAGCGCCTCCACAAGTGATGAGTTCTCGCAAGCTTTGAGCAGTGCCAGTGGCCGTTTTCGGCTGCCAAAAATACCAGCGCCTGTTGCGAGACTTATGTTCGGAGAAATGGCCGACGCGGCATTACTTGCGAGTAGCGACGTTCGATCCACCAAACACAATGAGATGGTCTTTGAACTGCAACATCCTAATTTGGAAGCTGCTTTAAAACATCTTCTAGATACCAACACCTAAAGCGCGTATCTAGGAACAAGCTAAAAACAATTATTATTTAAGTACCAGTGGCGAATACCCAATC
>JBLHVT010000032.1:0-29741 GCA_047628735.1 Glaciecola sp. | reverse complement strand
TTTCGCGACGTAAAAGTCTGCCAAATATACGAAGGCACCAACGAAGTTCAAAAGATGGTGATTAGTCGATCTTTATAGCGGCCAAAGCTGGCCCTCTACAATGATGATCAAGCGATACCGCCGCGATTCGACTTAGTACCAAACCCCGATCGGCACGAACAACCAGAAAGCAATAGCGATAACAGCTGGAATTATCATTAAGATTACCATCGTTTTTACTCTAACCATTTTTTCACCTCATTTTTTATAAGAACTATTTGAAATTATTTCTCTTTTTTCCTATTAACTCTGTCGTTGAATCTACGCACCACTGGCATCGGGCTGTTATGGCGCGTCCACCTATCGCATCTCCAAAAACAAAGATGGCAAGCATGACAGCCACGCAAATGGTTTTACTTGACCCTTTAATCATCGCCTGACCATAATTTCGTAGCTTTCATTATCGGACTACTGCTTGGTAATTATACTATTTGTGTTTCACCCTTCATTTTTACTTGTTCGTCAAGACTGAATCTAGGCGTAATATGCTGAGGACAATTCCAATCGAACGCGTGCACATCGATAAAAAACACACGTTCTATATTTGCTTGATAATCGCTTTGGGTTAGCTCTGCGAGAATTTCTTCACTCAACGATGACACATCTTCCACACGCACGCGGCCAAGAATTTTTAGTCGCCTCTTTTTTGTGTAGTCCATCAGGATTATTGAACACCGATCATTGCCGGCAAAGTTACCTGTGCTAATCAACTGGGTGTTGCCACGAAAATCTGGATAGGCTAGAAGATTGCCACTTATTATTTTCAAAAATCCTTTTGGTCCTCCGCGGTGTTGAACGTAGGGCCAGAGCGTCTCACTTACCGAAGCCAAATAAAAGGAGTCCCTCTGAGCAATAAAATCCACTTCCCTAACCGTTAACTCCGCATTGGGACCAAAGTTTTTCTCGAGGTTTTCATTTTGCTTGAACGAGCCAGATGCTAGTTGGGCAGCTTTAACATTAGCGGTGAACATTGTTGCTGCAAATTTATGTGTCATGACACCTTCCTTTTCTTTTAGGCTTCAGCCAGCTTACTATTGGCTTTCGTCAGGCCAATGCGTCGATCGCCTGAGGAAATAAGTACGTCGTTAGCGCTCATATCTCGGCGCTGCATATAACCGTCGTTGTTGAATTCCCAATGCTCGTTACCATGGGTTCTGAACCACTGGCCGGTTTTTGCATCCTGCCACTCGTATTCAAACCGCACCGAGATTCGGTTATTGCTATAAGCCCATAGCTCCTTCATTAACTTGTAATGTAGCTCTTGCCTCCATTTGTCAGCCAAGAACCTCTCGATGGCTTCTCTTCCGATAAGAAACAGAGTTCTGTTTCGCCACTGGGAGTTTTCTGAATAGGCTTGCGCTACATACTTAGGATCTCGAGAATTCCAAGCATCTTCGGCCGCTTGGACCTTGGCCTTAGCTGACTCCAAGTCAAATGGGGGTAGTGGATGTCTTTGCATGATTTGTCCTCAAAACTTGGTTATGTCTGCACCTGAAAGGTCAATCTTCTAGCTCTCAATCTCGATTTCACCGAGAGTCTAAACATCATTGTGAAAGCGAACCTAAAAGCAACTGTAAGCGACTGATGAATATCTACTTAAGGTATTGCAGCGATCATGCCAACCTTTAAAGCCAAGCTTATCAATAGCTTACATAATCCCAAAACCACAGTAACTTGTGATCCTCAATTTATTGTGGTCAAATCCGTAAAATATTGAGGCTTAAGCAAATGGACACTGACTTTGATAGCGCGATTGAAGGGCCAATAGCCGAATCAACCACATTGCTAATGCGCTTGGATACTAATCTGGTAGTTCAGGAGCTCAGCGACGCCTGGCGTGGCAAACTGAATTTGGCAGCTGATGCAGAATTGACGCCACCGCTAGGCCAGCTCATAAATCTAGAGCGCAGCCACACGCTAATCCCGCAGCTGGTGAACCTCATCGATATTGGTGAGTCGATAAGCGGCCATGAAACTGAGCTGCTCACCCCCGACGGCTTTGAGCTCGTTTCACTAAACGCATGGCGTACCACAGACCCAGAAACCAACTTAAATCACATTCTTATTCGCGCTAAAGAGAAAACATCCGCCACAAGTGACTCGGAACAGTTGTCCCAGCTTCGCACCCAGCACCAATTAATTCTTGATAGTGCTGGCGAGGGCATCTGGGGCTTGGACAAAGACGGTAAAATAACCTTTGGCAATAAAGCCGCTGTAGAAATCCTCGGCTGGGAACTCGACAAAGTCTTAGGAAAGTCTTCTCATGAAGTACATCACCACTCACACGAAGACGGCAGCCCCTATCATCGATCTGAGTGCCCCATCTTTGCTTCATTGCAAGATGGAGAAGTTCATCATGTCGATAATGAGGTGTTTTGGCACACCAACGGCGATGCCATTCCTGTAGAATATGTAAGCACGCCCATTTTAAAAGATGGCAAACCCAACGGCGCAGTTATTGTGTTTAGAGATAACACCCAGCGCCGGGAAAGCGAACTTCTTAGACAGCAAGCCTATGCTGCTCTTGAACAATTACAGACCACCTATCAACTCATTCTTGATGCCGCCGGTGAAGGAATTTACGGCCTAGATAAAGACGGCCTAATTACGTTCAGCAACATGGCCTCAACTGAAATTCTAGGCTGGAAAGGCGAGGACATGCTGGGAAGGCTTTCGCACGAAGTGCACCACCATTCCCACGCCGATGGCGCCAGTTATCCAAGAGATGATTGCCCCATCTACGCGTCTATAAAAGATGGTGAAGTGCATCGAGTAGAAAACGAAGTGTTTTGGCACACCGATGGCTCGGCGGTTCCGATAGAATACACCAGCACCCCCATTCTGCGCGATGGCAGACCTGATGGCGCAGTGGTTATATTTAGGGACATCTCAGACCGTAAAGAAATCGAGAAACAACGGGAACTAGCCCACATTGAGATTAGTATTTTAAAAGAAAAACTAGAGTTAGAGCGAGATTACCTTAGAGACGAAGTAAATTCCTCCGGCAACTTTAACGACATTATTGGAACTAGCGAATCACTCAAACGCACATTGGCTCAAGTCGATGCTGTAGCAGCAACGCCAGCAAGTGTTCTGATTTTAGGTGAATCTGGCGTGGGCAAGGAAATGATTGCGCGCGCCCTACATACCCAGTCTACCCGCTCTCAAGAGGCTCTTGTTAAAGTCAACTGCGCATCTATTCCCTCAGAATTGTTTGAGAGTGAATTTTTCGGTCACGTCAAAGGCTCTTTTACCGGCGCTCACAAAGACCGTATTGGCAGACTGCAGTTAGCCGATGGAGGAACACTGTTCCTAGACGAGGTCGGTGAAATACCTCTTTCACAGCAAGGCAAACTGCTCCGAGCACTGCAAGAAAATGAGTTTGAACGCGTGGGAGATGATCACACGGTAAAAGTAGATGTTCGAGTCATTGCCGCTACCAATCGAGATCTTGTAGCGGAAATTAAAGCCGGTCGCTTCAGAGAAGATTTATTCTATCGCTTAAGCGTTTTCCCTATTCAAGTTCCACCACTGCGAGACCGTATTAACGACATTGCACCGTTGGCGGCTAGCTTTCTTGATCGCGCTTGCAGAGAATTAGGTAAAGAAGCACACAGCCTTACTAAGGGAAATATTGAACAGTTAAAATCTCACAGCTGGCCAGGAAATATTCGTGAACTCAAGAATACTATTGAACGTGCCGTGATATCTTCAAACAGCAAGAAACTAAATCTGGACCTTGCCATCGTCACGTCGGCTAGCGTACGGCAAGATATCTCAAGTGAAGCGAAGGCTGTATCTACAGACTTTCTCACCAACATTGAGTTTAAAGCGTTGGAAAAGGAAAATATCTATGCTGCGCTTCGCGCTGCAAATTGGAAAACATGGGGTAGCGGCGGCGCCGCACAATTACTTGGTATAAAACCTTCGACTCTAGCGTATCAAATGAAGCAATTTGGCATTGAAAAATTAAAGGTAGGCTCTAACTAAAAAGTATAAAATCATGTCTAGTGAAAAATTTAAGCCAGAGCCAATTAACCTGGCAACGAATAGCTTAGCCAGCATAGCCGTTTCAATAACCGTATGGGCTTTAGCGCTACTGGAGGTAGGCGCCGTGATCTATTTTTTACTCACTGGCGGCGCCAACGAAAAGTTCTCCGAGTTTCCACTAATCGTAAACAGCCATGTATTGCTTGGCGCTGTCTATTTACTGATGGCTCCTTTACAGTTTTCTAAAGCATTACGTACCCGCTCACTGGATTTTCATCGGTGGTCAGGACGCTTTTTGGTTTCTTTCGGACTGATAGCCGGGGCCTCAGCGCTTTTATGGAAATCGTCATTCCTTACTCAGGCACATCCGAGCAACTAGTCATTGGTTTTTTTGGGATCGCTGTTTTTGCTATCGCTATTTTTGAGTTACAAAAATGTCCGGCAGAAAAGCATAAAGCTGCATCGCGAATGGATGATACGCGCGTTGGCGCTAGGTTTGAGTATTGCAACCATGCGGCTAATTTTCGTACCTGCCCTCATCCTAAATTCGCTCAACAGGCAAGAGACTGAAAGGTGGTCAATACTCTCCTTCACGATAGCCTTTGTACTTCACTGTGGATTTGCTGAATTTTGGATACGCAAGACTCGAACCCTTATATGATATTTTGGTCTGAAATAGCTGGGACTAGTCTTCTTTAACCAAGTCCGGCATTTTCCAGCTACCATCCATAGCAGTTTCTTGTGGCTGATACATTCGCATAACGAAATTCCAGCCCTCGGTAATCGGCAGATAATTATCATCGGTTGGGTCACCACCAAAATGCACTGTATAAGAGCCATTTTCGTTAGGAGTAGCGGTTAAATTATTCACGCTATAAGCGTCGTGAATATTCGCTTGAAAATACCCTTCTTTATTATAAACACTAAGCGACCAAAACCCGTCTACAGGTACATCTTTGACAGTCAGCGAATAACTAGCGACAGGAAGATCAGGCTGAACATTGACATAGAACGCCTCATATTCAGGGAGACCTCCCCAGCCATAAGCGGTGACAAGTAAATGTCTGACATCATTCACAGCGTCTTTTTTGCCAAATGTTTCGATAACATTTGGCAGCCCTGCGGCTAACTCTATCAGTGGCTCCCCAACCGCATTCAAACTGTCCATATCATAGTTTTGGTGTACGTACGGATTGTTTGACGCACTTTCGATTGTCAGCGCATCCTGTAATTGGTTTGCAATGGCTATGTCTCTTGGATCTTCAGAGTTTGCGAGTATTCGAACTGTTAGCAATACATACGGCGTATCAAATTCTTCTATATCCAAAGAGAAATTGCCTGCGCCATGGAATATTCTATTGATGAAGTGGTCTTGGTTGATGACAGTGGCAGACATATATCGATCACCGGCATCTGGCATTGAAAATGTCGCCCCCTTACTTATATCGACGACCACAGAACTGTAAAGTGTATCTCTATTCATGCGCCGTGACCTTTGCTGGTTAAGAGGGATGGGCTCGCGCACATGACCCCACTTGTTTATCCCGCCTGCGCGCGCAATTACACTATCGAAATGAATAGTAGTTTTCGCGCGCACGTAATTGAGGACATTAACTTCAATAGTCGAGTCGGTTCCATAGGCTATGCTGCTAAGACCAATCAGCATCAGAAGTGCCAAACAATGTGGGAATGTTGGATAAGTTAATCTGCGCATATTATTTCTGCCAATAGATTTGTTCATTAAATTTTTGAGAATACTGATTTTTCGCTTTAGCGTTGCATAACTGCTTACTATATCAACGCCGGAATTCCTTAAGCAATTTTTACTGTTGCTCATGACTGACAACTAACTCTTTTTTCCTTTGCATCTTCTTTATTAATGTCAGCACTACTACCTGCACCATTATTGCGCTAATCACTATGATACTAGATCCGGTAATACCTGCTACAGCGAAACCGACTAAACTGATGCTCCCGTTAAACAAAGCATAAGGTAGCTGAGTTCTGAAATGTTCTATTTGAGGACAACTGGCACCCGTAGAAGCAAGAATAGTGGTTTCTGAAATCGGTGAGCTATGATCACCAAACAAACCGCCAGAAAGCACAGCTCCAATGCACGCGTACATAGGCGCCTCAATTCCGTAGGCCGTAGGAATGACCAGCGGCAACATAATTGCAAAAGTACCCCAAGAAGATCCGGTGGCGAATGAGATTATCGCCGAGAGTAAAAATGCCACCATAGGAAACATCCAAACAGGCAATCCGGCTTTAGTGACCTCCGCTATATACTCGGCAGCGCCAAGCTGCCTGCCGATGTCGCTCAAAGCCCAGGCTAGTAGCAAAGTGATGGCTACCAGCATCATCCCGCTCACGCCTTTCAAATAAATATCAATACTGCTTAAGAAGCCTCTTACTTTGTAGATCGACATTAATACAATAAGAACTGCCGCAGCAAAAAAGTAGGATGTGGATAAGCCCGCTCTAAAATCTGTTCCTGACACCTGCTCTAAAGGAAACCCCAGCGGCACTAACATTAGCGCCAATACGCAGGCCATAACCAGCAGAGGCGCCCAGACTAGTATTGGTTTTGCGTTCGGGTGAGTAAAGGCTTTTACTTGCTCTGAAGAATTGTCGCTGGCTTCTTTTTTTATTCCTTTTTGGTCTTTTACCACTTGCGCCTTTTTTACCTGGGCCCCTTCTACTTTGGCCATAGCCCCAAAGTCCAAATTCAAAACCGCCAACAGCGGCACCATCAAGACCGCGAGCCAAGCATAAAACTGAAAAGGAATGGTTAGGATAAATGCGGTGAACTCACTTTCCTCAATACCCAGAGCCTCGTATTCTTGATAGATCAAACTCATGATGTAAACACCCCACCCTATAAAGGGAACCAGAATCGCAACAGGAGATGCCGTAGAATCGATAATATACGCCAGCTTTTCGCGGGACACTTGCAGTCTATCCATTAAAGGCCTAAATACCGGCCCTACTATTAAAGGTGTGCCTAAATCTGAAAAGAAAATAGAGATGCCCCCAAGCCAGGCTGCAATCTGCGCCTGCATGGGTGTTTTCACCCAGTGATTAATACGTTTGGCAAAGGCCGCCCCGCCGCCGCTTTGCTCAACAAGCGCCACAAACCCGCCAATGAATGCAAGGAGTATCAATACGCCAGCGTTATAGCTGTCGGTAAGCTCTGGAATTAAGTGTGATTTAACCATTATGCCTAACGCGGCAAATGGCTGCGGTCCGTTGATCATCAGCACACCAGCAAACACGCCAGTAAATAAGCCGACTATGACATTGCGTGTAGTCAGGGACAGAACCAGTGCAACGGCAATAGGGATTAATGAAGTGATATCAGTTTCATTCATAGGGCATCTGACGCTTGCGCGACGCTAATCACTGCGCTTTTATTGAAATAAAAATTTAGCTGTCGGTATTGTGACCCATAGGTGACGCAGATAACACCAGAGGGCCCACAATCAGCATTGGCCTCGATCCGTTCTTCGTCGAGCCCGTCAACTGTTCGTTTTTTACGATGTATTTTACAGTTATTCTCGACAGGCTTTCCAATCCGAAATGGGTGATCCTTCGCTTTATACGAACGGTTAGCAAGAAAATCACTGAGCCTGAAGGGGCATTAGACGACCTTGAAACCCACTATTATCAGCAATTACAGTAAGTTATAAATACTTAACTCTCGATTCTCAGGACAATACAGCTATGTTAAATTCTTTAAAAAGCGACCTCCCTGCCAGCATAGTCGTGTTCTTTGTCGCCCTACCCCTCTGCTTGGGCATTGCCCTGGCAAGTGGCGCACCACTATTTTCCGGATTAATCGCAGGAATTATTGGAGGCATCGTTGTTGGCATACTTAGCGGATCTCAAATTGGCGTAAGTGGACCCGCAGCTGGTTTGGCAGCGATCGTGCTAGCAGCCATAACCACGCTTGGTAGTTTTGAGAATTTCTTAATGGCGGTGGTACTTGGCGGCGTCATCCAGATCATGTTGGGTATTTTGAAAGCTGGCATCATCGGCTATTACTTCCCCTCATCTGTTATTAAGGGCATGTTAACGGGTATCGGAATCATTATTATCCTCAAGCAGATTCCGCATTTCTTTGGTTACGATGCTGACCCGGAAGGTGATTTTGCATTTTTTCAAGTAGACGGAGGCAACACCTTTTCTAGCATCATCAATACCATCGACAATGTCAGTCCAGGAGCCACTATGATCGCCATAATTAGCATGGCGATCTTGTTGCTTTGGGACATCGTCCTGTCGAAAAAGTCGAGAGTCTTTCAATTGGTTCAAGGCCCTTTAGTCGTTGTAGCCGCGGGTATTATCTTCTATTTGGTTACACGTAATAGCGAGACCTTTGCTATATCTGCGGAGCACCTAGTAAGCGTGCCTACGCCAGATAGCGTGTCTTCATTTTTTGGTCAATTTATAACGCCTAATTTTGGTGCAATCACCAACCCTCAGGTCTGGTTGACGGCATTTACAATTGCTTTAGTGGCAAGTCTCGAGACACTCCTTTGTGTTGAAGCAACCGATAAATTAGACGCCGAAAAGCGTGTAACACCGACTAATAGAGAATTACTGGCACAGGGAACCGGAAACATTCTCTCAGGAATGATCGGCGGCCTTCCTATCACTCAGGTGATAGTGCGAAGCTCGGCAAACGTTCAGTCTGGTGGCCGCACCAAGACCTCAGCCATTCTTCATGGCATTTTCTTGTTAATCTTTGTGGTCATGGCACCTAGTCTGCTTAATATGATTCCTCTGTCGGTGCTTGCGGCTATTCTCTTCACTGTAGGATACAAGCTTGCTAAGCCTGTGTTATTTAAAACAATGTATGCTTTGGGCTGGAAGCAATTCTTGCCTTTCGCGGTCACTGTATTTGGCATAATTTTTACCGATTTACTTGTCGGCATAGGCATGGGGTTGGTTGTCGGTGTAGTGGTTATCCTCATCAAGAGCTACCAAAACTCATACTTCCTACACAGAGAGGCCGGCAGCAGCGCTGAACGAGTTAAAATGACCCTGGCCGAAGAAGTTACTTTTTTCAACAAGGGTGCAATTCTCAAAGAGCTAGATAGCCTAGATAACGGCACATATCTGGAACTTGATATCAGCAACAACCGCTATCTAGACCACGATATCGTAGAGATTTTGGATGATTTCTCCCATAAGGCGAAGCTCAGAAACATCACAATTCAGATCGTTTCCAAGAGCGGTGCGGTGGAGAACCCACCAAGTTATCTAGAATATTTCAAATCAAAAGCTCACGCAGCCTAGAGAACTTGCGTTTTTAAAAGGCCCCACGCCAAAGACTGGGGCCTTTTTTTCTTTACCCTATCGCCATAAACCACTTCTCAACCGCCTCCTTAGAAAGCCTACACTTCCCTTTTGCCTAAACAGTCCATAATGAAATCATGTCAGTTTGTAACAAAGGCTGATTATTAAGGTCTATTCCAAGTACAATCCCGCTTCCGCTAAATCCGGTAGCTATAAGTACGCTCCTTAATAAATAAAACAGGCCTTGGTTGTGTTTTCATTACGTATTATTCGCACTATTTTTAACTTAACACCGTTAGTTTTCGCCTTATCTCTTGCCACCTTAAGTTCAGCGCGGGCGCAGGTAAGCGAGGATGGAAATTCAACGATCGTCTATCCTGCTTCGTTCTTCGACCAGTTTGTCCCAATTACGGCGCTGGACATGCTGGATCGAATTCCTGGACAAGAAACTTCAGCAAGTCCGGGACCTGGCCCTGGTGGCAACCCGTCCTCAGGAGGACGTGGTTTAGGCAGTGGCAGCGGGGAAAACCAAATTCTAATTAACGGCAAACGCGTTGCCGGTAAGAATAATCAGGCCAGCGAGCAGCTAAATCGAATCACTGCTGATCAGGTCAAAGAATTTCAAATCATCCGTGGTACTTCCGGAGACTTGGACGTGCGCGGCAGCGGACAAGTGGTCAATGTTATTTTGTTCGAAGAATTAGCTTCTACGAGCATTTCATATCAGGCGAGTTTAGATGGCTACCAAGATGGCGAAATTAGGCCCGGCGGCGTATTTTCAATCAGCGGTCAGGGCGGTGGGTTCAATTATTTAATTAGTGCAACTAGTGAGCCTCGCTATAACAACTCCATCGGTCGGGAGACAAGTATTCTTGGCGATTTTTTACCGAACGATTTAGTTCGAGAAGAGTTTACCGTCGACCAAACCAACAACGAACTTAGTTTGAATATTGGCTACGACATCGCTAGCAATAGCAGCATTCGATTCAATGCACTGTATGGCGATAACGACAACCCTACCGATGTCGATCGAGTGACGGCCAATCTGAGAACCACTCCCAACGGTATTACACTTGAGCGCGAAGATGTGCCAGGTGAGCGCAACAACTGGGAGATAGGCGGCGACTATGAATTCACTAGAAACAATGGTCATCGCTTCAAACTTCTAGCCATAGCAAACCAAGACAACAGAGATGCCACCAGAAATCGATTCCTGACGTTAAGCGACGGCTCGGAAGAACAAAATTTATTTCTGAACACAGGAGCAATCACAGAAGAGAGAATTGTGCGAGCCGCTTACACGTTAGACTTATTTGAAAGCCAAGACTTAGAGTTTGGCATAGAAGGTGCCAAAACCACATTAGATGCCTCACTTGGATTAGGCATTATTGATACAACCGGAATTCCTTCTCCAGACTTCGGCGGCTTAGTGCCGCAGACTGTCACCAATGCAAATTCAACTGTAGAAGAAATTCGGTTCGAGCCTTTTCTAATTCATAATTGGAGAATTAACCCGAAGCTCTCCGTTGAATCAACACTGCTTTATGAAGAGTCAGAAATATCTCAATCTGGCGATGTCTCCAACGAGAGAGATTTTAGCTTTGTAAAACCTAAAATAGATGTTCGTTACGACCTTACCCCAACATTACAACTGCGAGGCGGTGTTGAACGAATTGTTAGTCAGCTAAGTTTCCGTGATTTTGTAGCGGCTAATGATGAGACTGATAACGATGTAAATACGCTTGGTGGTAACGCCGAGCTTAGGCAACAAACACAATGGCGCTACACTTTAAACACTGAATACCGACTTCCTAACGATGTCGGTGTATTGAGCGGTGAGTTTTTCTATGCCGATCATCAAGATGTCATTGACCGAGTTGATGCTTCCACATCGGAGGACAACTTGCTATCTGCCAACGGCAACATAGGTGATGGAATTGAATACGGCATGAACCTAAATGCCAGTATGCGAATGAACATGTTTGACTTACCTAATCTGCAGCTAACCTCTACTTTTACTTTGCAAGACTCGGAAGTAACCGATCCGTTCACAGGGGATACGCGTCGCTTTCAGCTTTACAACCGCGGGCGATTTACCTTTGCATTTAGGCATGACATTCCTGAGTGGCGAGTGAATTGGGGCATGCAGTATTTCGACAGAATTGACGGCGGCATGTTCCGCTTTGAAGTTAACGATGTTGAATTTCAAGTTGGCGAGCCAAGGGTGAATTTCTTTTCTGAATATATCGATAGCCGCGGTATCACCTACCGGCTTGACTTAGGCGCGTTGACCAATGGCGCACAGATTAGAAGAAGGACGCGTTACATTGGCAGGACATCTGCGGGGATACTTGAAGAAATCGAAAATAGAGATATTACTACTGGCGTTGAATTTGGGTTAACGATTAACGGTACTTTTTAGACTGAAATTGGCTAAACTAATACTGGCTAAACTAATCTTGGCTATACCAAAGTTGGCTAGTTTAAACCAACTCTTTAAAGACTTGGATGACGTAGGTGCCAATTGCTTGCTTGCTCATAGGCGTAAGCAATTCGGCACAAACTTGACTCAGCCAAACGGCTTCCCAAAAACTGAACGGCATAGGGAGTATTAGCTGCCGAGAATCCGCATGGAACGGTAATGGAAGGAGTTCCAGCTAAGTCCGCTGGTATTGTAAACTGCCCTTGAAATCTTTGAATGACCGGTTTTAGCGTTTCCATATCCCCATACTGCAGCTCTTTCTCTACCTCAAAAACAGAACCACCGGACGGGCAAATAACTGCGTCGACATCGCTTAGCTGTGACTCGAAACGGCGAGTGATCTTAGCGCGAAGATCCATTGCCGCATTATAATCGGCCTCTGTCATCTTTAGACCCAGCGCTAGCACATCACCTAAATAGCCGCCATAGTCTGCGGCCCGTGCAGGATAGGTGTCTGCATGAGCCTGCAAGGCCTCATAGGCTGTGACGGGGAGCCATGCTGCTCGTAGTTCCTTCGGCCCATCTTCAGGCATAGAAACGCTAACCAACTGCGCCCCCAACTGTTTGAGAGTCTCTATCACCTTGGTAATTGCTAAAACCAAACCGGGGTTTGTTCCTTCACTTATATAACGCTCATCAACGCCTATTTTTATCCCGCTTAAGTCGAGGCTTAAGGACTCTAGAATACCGGGAACCGGGGCCTTTAAGCTGGTTTCATCTCGATGATCAAAACCTGCTATCGCTTCAAATACCACTGCAGCGTCTTGCACTGTTCGAGTCATCGGGCCCACATGATCAAGCGAGTTGGCTAAGGCCATAACCCCAAATTTGCTCACTCGCCCATAAGTAGGCTTTAAACCAACAATACCGTTTGCCATAGCGGGATACCGAATTGAACCGCCTGTGTCTGTACCGAGACTTGCGAAGCAAAGACCTGCCGCTGTTGCCACACCTGAGCCACTAGAAGAAACTCCCGCCCAAAGGTTTTCGCCCCATGGGTTTATTGGAATATCAAAGTCTCGGTTATAGCCGGACAGTGCACCTTCGGTAAGATTGAGTTTACCTAAAACTACCGCACCTGCGGTTTCTAGCTTTTCCACAACGGTGGCATTAAAGCTGGGTACGAAGTTTTTACGGACCTTAAGCCCGCCCATGGTTTTTACACCTTTGGTAAAGCAAAGATCTTTTAGGGCGACAGGAATGCCATGAAGCGGTCCTTTGTAATTTCCCACTGCAATCTGTGCCTCTGCTTTTTTAGCCGCGAGCATCGCTTTATCTGCGGTCACGGTTGCATAGCTCAGCAGAGTCTTATCGACTTCTGCAATGCGAGTTAGCATCAGCTCAGTCAATTCAACAGGGCTGAGCTCTCCTGTCTGAATCAATTCAGCGACCTGGCTTAAACTGGCGTAGTGAATCAAATCTGCCATATTATATTACTAGGCCACAAGTTATAGAGATGCATTTAGCTTAAGGGGTTGGAATAGCATGCCCGATCATTTTGCTGCCTTCAAACACAGCAAGATCCATTACGTTTTGATCATCTACAAATACAAAATCCAGAATCTGGTTGGTGTTACTGTCTGAATGCAACATTACGATAAACATTTCACCCGGTGCTAGGCCTTTAAATACTTCAATGCTTACGTCAGTGTTCTTGCCATTGGTCAGGAAGGTGTTGGCAACATACTTATCACCATTAGGAGCGCCGTCTTCAAACGGATGAATGACTAACCAACCGTTTCCATCAATCTGCACTTCGGAGAAGGTTAGAATAGTGCCGTCTCTGCGGACATCGTCGACGTTTATCCAGTTTTTATCGCCATTACCCATACTCATCGCTTGAGCGAGAGCAATTATTGGAGTAAATAAGAGAATAAGTGTAGTGGCAACTTTTTTAATAGTAATACTATTCATGGTCTTTCCTTTTTTCGACTCATACTATTAGTGTTTTTCTAATGGCAGTGACGTTACCATTTTTTTAGTCAATACTGCCAATATGTTCCAATACTTGCGAATTTATTTGGTCTGCATGGGTGGTCATCAACCAATGCTCTCCGTCTGTTTCAATCTCCTTATATGGGCCCTTCATGTACTGCCTTTGGTCAAGCACTGCCGCTCTTCCTACCGCAGAATCATTACTACCCCAAACGAATAAGGTCGGCACTGAGGTTTCAGGCGAAGCGGGTATGGTATCGGTCAGGTTACCCATTTGCCGGTACCAGTTCAGCGCTGATGACAAGGCCCTTGGCTCTGACAGAACCGCCAAATATTCGGCGATATTATCATTATCCATACCCTCATAAGCTGACCTCAGCAATGCTAGGCTGTTAAATGTAAGTAGCACTTCAGGGACAATTGGCGTGTTAAATAGCGTGAAATAACTGCTTCTGGCTTGCTGATCTGGGTCGTTTAACAAAGCATCCGAAAATGCCTGTGGGTGAGCTATAGAAAGACCGGTCCAAGTGAGCACTCGATCTGGGTGCTCAAGCACTGTAGCCCAACCAACAGCAGCTCCCCAATCATGGCCTATTAGGTGAAAGGTTTTAGCACCTACCGCGTCAGCTACCGCTAAGACATCACTGACCAGGTTAGGCAATGAATAAAGCGCCGCATCAAGCGGTCTAGCTCCTGGGCTATAGCCACGCTGGTCAAAAGCGACAACACGATAGCCACTGTTTGCTAATGCAGAAATGAGAGGTTTCCACATCGCGGAAGTTACCGGAAATCCGTGCAGCAGAATAACAGTTGGGCGGTCTGACTCGTTGCCTGCAACCCTTGCTCTAAACTCGAACCCATTCGCTTCAATTCTTAGCACTTCCTCATCGGTGAACGTTGAGGCTTGAGAAAATAGTGGCAAATTTGCGGTTAGTTTACTGTGGCTGAAATCTGCATCCAGCGATAAGTAAGACCCAATTCCTGATATCAGCACCACCAGTAAAATTAGACCTACAAACCCAAAGGCAATTTTCTTTAGCAACTTAATCAGCATGGGCGTCTCCTGCGTGCTAGGTCAAAAAAGTGCTAGATCAAACAAGTACCAGGTCAGCCTATTTTTTTATTCAACCTGCTAGAAAACCAACTTGCTTTAGCCGCAGTCAGTAACCGTTAGCGGGCCTATCTTAGTAGCTGTTGCTCAGCTTATACCGTCAATTCTTCCATATTTTCAGTAACCTGCTTAATATCTTTTAGCTTGATCTTCAGTTCTCTGCGCACTAGCAAATAGCTGACGATACCTTGAACAGTAACGGAAAGAATTGAAACGTACCAGACCTGCTCTATAGTAAAACCCGGCTGGTACTTTAAATACACTGCCATAGGAATAAAAATGCTTAAGCGAATAACAGAACTTAATAAAGCGGGCCTGGTATTGCCTAGGCCTTGAAAGACCCCCGAGCAGGTAAACACAATTCCTTGCGCAATAAAGTTAAGAGAAATCAGTTGCAGAAAAACAGCACCAACTGCAATCACTTCGACATCGTCAGTAAAAAATGTCATTAGAAGCTCTGGGCGCAGTAACAGCAGTACTGTAGTTACTGCCATTACGATAGTGGAAAGCAATATGCCTTTGTTAAAAGTATCACGCACTCGGTCTCCTAAGCCGGCACCAAAATTTTGGCCAATAATTGGGCCAACAGCAAAAGCAATTGCCATCGTTGGCATAAAGATAGACTGCATAATCCGCCCGCCAATGCTGAAGCCCGCTTGAGCGCCCGCGCCAAAGTCCTGAATTAACCAATAAACCATTGAGAAGTAGAGAAATAGAATCGCCATTTCACCGCCTGCTGGCAAACCGATATCAAACATCTTGCGCCAGATATCAAAGCGGGGACGCCAAAGGCTGTGCTCGAAGGATACATATTTTTCCAATTTGAGAAAATAAAGAGTGAGAAGTACGACTCCAACAGAAATAGAAATCGTACTTGCCAGCCCGGCCCCCAAAACTCCAAGTGCCGGGCCAGGACCCCATCCAGCTATCAGAATAGGCGCTAGCATAGTATTAAGAACCACCGTAAGAACTTGAATTATCATAGCTGGCTTAACAATGCCTGTGGCTCGCAAGGAGGATGACATAGCCATCATTGCAAACTGTAAGGCCATGCCCGGCAAAAACCAAAAAAGAAAGATAAGCCCCTCACTTAAAGCCGCTTCATCAGCTGTGATTGCCGCGAGATAGGGTTTGGAAAAAGCGTAGCCCAGCACCAAAGTGACCACGGCGCAAATAGCAGATAACACCAATGATTGGTTGAAAACCAAATTAGCTTGCACTTGATCTTTACGCCCAACCGATTGTGAGATCATTGCAACAGCGCTGACACCGAGAACTTGGGTAAGCGCCATGATCATAAAGAGGATAGTGCCTGCGGCACCAACCCCGGCAACAGCGTCATCGCTAATGGCTGCTACAAAGTACAAATCAACAAGCAAGTAAAGTGTTTGAAAGATCATGCCCGCGGCAACTGGAATTGCCATCGCCAAAATTATCTTTATAGAAGAACCTTGGGTAAGATCTTTCATATGTATTTCACCTCAATGGGATTATATAGCTTTGGCTATGCGGCTATGGGTAGACCAAGGGATCTGAGCTTTTTTTCGCGGCATAAGATTATCACTTACTCGTTGAAATAGGGATGAAAATAGAAAAAATAGATTTCTTTACATACGCTCTCAGATTGGTAGATTAGTATTATGAGCGTCAATAATTAACCATCCGTAACAAATACTTTTATCGACGTTTATTTGCATTTCACTCAAGTCAGTAGAAAGTGGGAGGCAATTGAGGACCGTGTAATTGGCGTGTAATAGTGCCAAGGTATTTTCAGGCGGTCCTGACTTACAATACAAAGCAATTGTGCCAGCCTCAATAGTACTGCGTTAACTTAATCACAAGGCAGTGTATCTTTTATAGTTGGACCTGAGACGTTAAGGCCGCAATAATGCATAAGCTGTTAATAAGATCTTTCCAAAAAGTGCCTAATAACGAAATGTCCACTGAAAAATTCCGCCACATCACTGTCACTGCAGTTGTTATCGCCAATATGGTTGGCACCGGGGTGTTTACCAGCTTAGGGTTTCAACTCCTCGATATTCGCTCCGGATTTGTTCTGCTAATGCTTTGGGCTGTTGGCGGCCTAGCCGCGCTCTGTGGGGCCATGACCTATGCCGAACTAGGCGCTGCCATGCCCCGCTCAGGCGGGGAATATAATTTTCTCACGCGTATTTATCATCCGGCCGCCGGGTTTGTCTCTGGATGGGTGTCCGCGACAATCGGCTTTGCCGGCCCTGTCGCGCTTGCTGCTATGACCTTTGCGGCCTATGCCACCACTGTATTGCCCGGCGAACCATCACCAGTATTAGAGAAATCCTTAGCGGCCGCGCTACTTATAATTCTTACTTTTATTCATGCGACGAACCGCCGCAACAGCGGTGGCGTACAGCTAATTTTCACCATCTTGAAGGTCGCTGTAATTGTGCTGTTCTGTGTCGCTGTCGTTGTGATGGTTGAAGCCCCACAGCCGATAAACTTTTTTCCAAGCAAAGGCGATGGCGCCTTACTCACCAGTGGCGAATTTGCTGTTGCGCTAATTTATGTGAGCTATGCGTACGCGGGTTGGAACGCGGCGACCTATTTAAGCAGCGAACTTGAGGAACCTCAGCGAACACTGCCTTGGATTTTAATGACCGGCACGCTGGTTGTTATGACCCTTTATGTGGCACTGAATTTTGTGTTTCTTTACGCGGCGCCGATGGATTCAATGGCCGGTCAGTTAGAAGTAGGTTATATCGCGGCAGAGGTGGCTTTTGGCGACGTTGGTGGCCGATTCACAGGAATCGTTCTTGCAATGCTACTCGTCTCTACCGTCAGCGCGATGACGATGGCGGGCCCTCGAGTTATTCAAGTAATCGGTGAGGATTTTACGGCCTTAGCCGTTTTGGGCCAAAAAAATAAGGACGGAATACCGGCCAATGCAATTTTTCTACAATCTTCAATCGCAATGGTATTTATACTTTCTTCTACGTTCGAATCTATACTGGTGTTTGCCGGATTCACTCTGGCGCTCAATAGCTTTGCTACGGTATTGGGAATATTTATTCTTCGCTGGAAACAGCCAAATCTAGACAGACCGTACAGAACTTTCCTTTACCCCTTGCCGCCACTTATTTACCTTACACTAACAGGTTGGACGCTTTGGTTTGTTCTGCTGTCTAGACCGGTCGAAGGGTTATTCGGGCTTGGTATTATTGGGTCAGGGTTGCTGCTTTACTTTTTTTCTTCGTTTAAATCGTCAAGCTCTAGCTAGTGGAATTTATTATGCTCTTAAAGTGCACCTTAATTAATTTTATATGCTCGAAGAAGCTTTCATTTCTGGCGTTAGAACTTATCCTTTCCTGCCTGAGTGTCAAAGCCATGGCAGATGATTCTGTTGCACACTATATGGCTAACGAAGCGTTAATGGTTGTGCACGGCGATACCAAAATCATGTTCGATCCCATCTACAAAAACAGTTACAACAACTACATGCTATTACCTGAAGAGATGCAAGCCGCGCTTTTCGCCGGCGAAGCTCCTTATGATGGGCTGGATGCCATTTTTATAAGCCACTACCACGGCGATCATTTTACTCCGGAAGACGTGCTTCGCTTTATGAACGCTAGACCAAACGTAGAACTGTATGCTCCAAGCCAAGCGGTTATGGCGCTGCGTACTATCGCCACCGATGCAGACCAAAAGATTTTTAATAGAATTACATTTGTGGACCTTGAATATAAGGATGTACCTGTCACCTTAATCGTGGACAACCTCATGATTGAAGCAGTGCGCATTCCTCATAGTGGCTGGCCCACTGGCCGACTTGATATCGCCAATATCGTCTGGCGTGTAACTCTCGATGACGCCACTACGGTGATTCACTTAGGCGACGCCGATGCTAACGATGTGCACTTTGCTACTGACTCGGAATTTTGGAGTAATAATCAGCCTGATATGGCTTTCCCTCCCTACTGGTTCTATTCTTCTCAAAGTGGGCTGGACATATTAAGCGATCGTATCGCAGCGCAGCAAAGCGTTGGCATTCACGTCCCCACAGCTATGTCGAATAATCCCAGTGCGCGACCAGTTCAATTACGCAATGTAGACTTGTTCACCATTCCTGGCGAAACACGAACTATTTCAGGGCATTAGGGCCTGGCTTGGCAAACATTCATTGTCGAGTTACTTGCTGACACCACTGTCAATAGGAGTATCGGGCGAATCAGAAACACCAGCTTATAAAACAGGACTATTTCTTAAGCCAGACGCGTCGTGATGCAATTTGAACACAGCAAGTAAAACTTGTTTTTCCTTTTTGTGAAACCTTGTTTAACTTAAATTTTTAAACGTATCTAAACCCATTTAGGCCAGCAGCACAGATTTAACATCGATTGACTAAAGCGGTTACACAGCAGTGAAGTGACAAATTATGGAGTTGAACCTATGAGCGCAACCAGAAAGCAGTCAAAGAGCACCTTGCTAAGCAATGGCAAAGACTACAGCTACTACAGCCTCAAGGCCTTGGCCGCACAAGGTTACCCAGCAATCGGCAGCCTGCCGGTATCGATAAAGATTTTGTTAGAAAATCTGCTGCGTCACTGTGATAACAATGTGGTGAATACCCAGCACATAGTCGACTTAGCCAATTGGAAAACCACTCAACACCAAGGCAAAGAGATATTGTTTCACCCGGTACGAGTGCTAATGCAGGACTTCACCGGTGTGCCTGCGGTGGTTGATTTGGCCGCGATGCGTGATGCTGTTGCCAAAGCTGGCGGCGACCCTAGCTTGATCAACCCTATCAATCAGGTTGATCTGGTTATTGATCACTCCGTCATGGTTGATAAATATGCCAGTGATTCTGCATTCAAAGAGAACGTAATAATTGAAATGCAAAGAAACCGCGAGCGCTATCAGTTTCTGCGCTGGGGGCAAAATGCTTTTGATAATTTTAGGGTTGTTCCTCCTGGCACAGGTATTTGTCATCAAGTAAATTTGGAGTATCTAGCCAAGTCAGTCTGGCACGAAGAGGTTGACGGTGAACTTTGGGCCTACCCGGATACTGTAGTTGGCACAGACAGTCACACGACAATGATTAATGGCCTTGGCGTCCTTGGCTGGGGCGTAGGCGGCATAGAGGCCGAGGCTGCCATGCTTGGCCAGCCAATATCTATGAATATCCCTGAAGTTGTTGGATTCAAACTCGAAGGCGACCTGCTCGAGGGAATGACTGCAACAGATTTGGTTCTCACTATAACTGAAATGCTAAGAGGGCATGGTGTGGTGGGTAAGTTTGTAGAATTCTTTGGCCCCGGCCTGAATAATTTGAGCCTGGCCGACAAGGCCACAATCGCCAATATGACGCCGGAATACGGTGCAACCTGCACCTTCTTCCCGGTAGAGCAAACAACCCTAGATTATCTAGAATTGACAGGTCGGGATAGCGACACAATAGACTTGGTTAAAACTTACAGTAAAGCTCAGGGCCTTTGGCGCGATGACGACACCAAGACTGAGTTCAGCAGCGAGCTAAGCCTAAACTTGAATACAGTGGTTCCTTGTGTCGCTGGACCCAAGCGTCCGCAAGACCGTGTACCTGTGGCGACATTGAAACAAAGCTTGGTAAGTTTGCTCGACAACAAACCACCTAAAACGTATCCCATCGTCGGTAAAAAATATTCTTTAACCGACGGCGATGTAGTTATTGCCGCAATCACATCTTGCACCAACACATCCAATCCTGATGTTATGATGGCAGCAGGTTTGGTTGCACAAAAAGCGGCAAGCAGAGGCTTAAGTACAAAACCGTGGGTAAAGACATCTTTGGCTCCCGGCTCAAAAGTTGTCACCGACTATCTTGCCAAGGCAGGATTACAGGAGCCTTTGGACGCCATGGGTTTCAACCTTGTCGGCTACGGCTGTACTACTTGCATCGGCAACTCTGGGCCTTTGGCTAATGAGATTGAAGAAGCGATCGATGAAGGCGAACTCACTGTTTGCTCAATGTTATCCGGAAATAGAAATTTTGAAGGTAGAATTCACCAGAAGACCCAAGGCAACTGGCTTGCCTCTCCTCCTCTTGTTGTCGCCTATGCTATCGCAGGCACTATCAATATAGATCTCAGCACTGAGTCCTTGGGAAAGGACAGCAGTGGCAATCCGGTTTATCTAAAAGACATTTGGCCCAGCAATCATGAAATTCAAGAGGCCGTGCAGTTAGTCAAAAAACAAATGTTTGCTAAGAGTTATTCTGAAGTCTTTGATGGCGATGAGGAATGGAACTCCCTGCCACTGGTGAAAAGTAAAACTTATAACTGGAACGATGACTCTACATATATTAAGAGCCCTCCTTATTTCGGTGACTCTATTGTGAGCGTAGAAGGCGATATAACAGATGCCAAGATTCTCGCCGTCCTCGGCGACTCTGTCACTACAGACCATATCTCGCCCGCAGGCTCAATCGCAGTTAAAAGCCCTGCCGGGGAGTATTTAGCAGATAACGCGATACCTAAAGCGCAATTCAACTCCTATGGCTCCAGACGAGGCAATCACGAGGTCATGATGCGAGGCACTTTTGCCAACATCCGCATCAAGAATGAAATGCTCGGAGGAATCGAAGGCGGCTACACTCGTATGTCTGGAGAAAAAGAGGCATTGCCTATTTACGACGCCGCCATGAAATATCTAACTCAATCGACGCCATTAGTCATTTTTGCAGGAAAAGAATATGGCACCGGCTCAAGCCGAGATTGGGCAGCCAAAGGCACTATGTTGTTAGGAGTAAAAGCTGTAATCGCAGAAAGCTTTGAGCGCATTCATCGATCGAACCTTGCGGGCATGGGCGTGCTGCCTCTGCAGTTTACAAATGGGGTATCGCGGAAGTCTCTTGGGCTAACCGGCGATGAAACTATTAGCCTTACCGGTCTAAGTGATATAGCAACGGGAATTGCAGTCACTTTAAAAGTACAAGCTGCTGACGGCACGAGTCAAGAATGCGAGTTGCTATGCCGGCTCGATACCGGTCTGGAAGTCGATTACTTTAAATTCGGCGGCATCATGCCCTATGTTGTTTCTCGGCTGCTTGAGACGTAAAGAGTGTAGCTGACTCAGGGTTAACAGCCCTATTCAGCTTTCTAATTTTCCAGCTTGTTCAGCGCTGCAAATTACGACTACTTTACGCCCCCAGAGAATTACTCGAATTGAACTCATACCAATTGTTTCTTATTTTTTTTTGGTGTTCTATCGCGCCCCGCGCTTTTTTAAAGTTAAAATATGCAGATAGTCAATATCGCGTAGGTTCGTTTATTTTATGCAAAGACTTACTAAATGCTTTTTTACAACAGTTACTGCAGCAAACTTCGATCCAATTTACAGCGCCAGGAAACAGAGACCCTGAATACAAGGAAACCCCCTATCTGCTATATGAGAGGCTCCAAGCTTAGGATGCATCGGATTCTCCATATTCAATCTTATTGAATAATAACTATTAAAATTTATGGTTTGTAATAGAAGAGTTGGCGGGTATGGTTATAGGCACGTGAAGAAAATCACCGTGTAGAACACATATACTAATATTATATGTTTAGAAACGGAAAATTTCGAACTCGCTGCGAGCGATGAAACACATGTACTAATTAGGTAATGCTAAGCTCACCATGCCAGTCTTTGCTATATGCAACGCTAATTTGACTGACTCGAAAGCAATAGGCTTAATTCATACTAAAAGCTGGCAGGATATATATCACGAACATTTCCCCGATGAATTCCTAAATAGTAGCGGCCCGGAATTACGTGAAAAAAATTGGCATAATTCGATAACCGATTGCATTGGAAAGACTTTCATTGCAGAACTTGACGGTTTAGCCATTGGGTTTCTACATTTTATGAGGCCTCGAGATGATGACGCGTTAATAGAAACCGACGAATTGAATTCCATCTACCTTGATCCTGCTATGTAGCAAAAGGGGTTCGGCCGCCGAATTCTTGACTAGTCGAAAATGCACGCAGCTTTGCGGCGCACAAAAAAAAACACTTTGGGTTTTGGTAAAATGCTCAAGCTCGGGAATTTTACGAGTCAAATGGGTTTCATTGCGACGACACAAAAAAGCAAGAAACTCTTCAAAATTTATCTTGAGCGAAGTACGTTATGCTTGCGGTTACCCAACATAACCGGGCTCTTTACCACGCAGAATACGTTTTTTTTGTCACTCCAATCAATAAAACCCTCAGAACCGAGCAACCTTTAGAGTAAGACCAAGACATAACAATTAGATCTGAAAGAGCGTACGCTATGCACGGCGCCTATTATTCTGTGCAATATGTTTCTTAATCGGCATCGAGAAATTGGCAAGCACACAAAGTGGACTCTAAAGACTAATATGGATACAGCGACACTGTTGATAGGATTTGCGGAAATAGCTATTTCTATGGCCGGCTTCGCTGCAATTGCAACTATCATCGTTAGAATTAGTGATACGACTACACAGAACCTTCTGGCAGTTCGCCTGAAAATGGTACTCATATTTAGCGTTCACCTTATCATTATATCTCTCGCTCCATTTGTGCTATATCAATTTGATCCAGTTCCTGAAAGGTATTGGCGCTCGTCCGCGTTAGTATCGTTTGTGTCCACCGCTCCGGTTGCTTATATCGGTCTTTTCAACTACTTCCAAAACCTTTAAAAGACCCCAAAAACTTTTGGTGGCAAATCACTGGAACCATGACATGCAGTATATTAAGTTTCGTGACAGGTCTACTTACAATTTATGGTACCAATGCTTGTTTTTGGTATTGCGCGACCTTGTCACTAGTTCTCGGAACTAGTCTCATAATGCTAGTGGGGCTTGTTCTCGCGTTTCTTATTTTTGATATACATCAAAATGACTTGAAGGTCACTGTGTAGGTGTAGCGTGGCTACTGAGAAAGGCCAGTTTAGACCACCAAAAATAATTTACGAATCATCAATAGGGCTACGCGCTCCAATTACTAATGGCGTTATTTGCCTAATTCATTCAATTGTCATGGTAAAGAAGAATAATGAATTGGGAAGCTTTAGGAGCACTAGCAGAAATTGTCGGAGCGGCGGCAGTTGTAATAACGCTACTTTACCTAGCGATTCAAGCTCGGCACTCTAACCGGCAAACCGAAATTGATTCGCTGCGTCATACATGCGACTCGTCCAATGAGCTGATCAGCACATTTTCTTCATCAGTTGAAACCGCATCCATTTTAAACCGGGGCCGGGAATCCTTCGAGAGCCTTAATCCTGACGAAAAATTAATTTTTGAGCTCCTTCATGTTAGAGTGCTGAATCTTATACAAAGCGGGCATCATCAAGCCACCCAAACATCGATGGGAAGTGAGTTCAAGTATGGTCAAATTGAAAATATCGATGACGTAATAGGATGGTTTTTTGGCTATTCAGGATCAGCTGAGGTTTGGAATAAAGTAAGACGTATGTTTGTACCAATACACCATATCGTTGACAGAAATTTAAAGTAAATATTAACGGGACCTGCTAATTAAATAAAAAAGAGGCACTATATTCTGTCGTTATTTTGAGCTCTACGTGTGTCGCAGCGTAGACTTATTTCTAGTGTGGTGTAGCTTAGTAAACGTCTAATCCATGAAAAATTTATACAAGATCGCCGCGTTGTTACTAACACTCTCGTTATTTTCCGGAGTCGGTTACTACTTTATATCCCCAAAACCCATAATCATCAATCTGTCTAACAATAGTTACGATGAATTCAATATTTTACTGCCAACTAGCAGAATTTCGATTGGGCCAATTAATGCGAATTGTTCCTAGTCTATTTTCTATTCACGTCAGCGACAAACAGGCATAGGAAAGTATTCGTTAATGGCTAATAATTTTGAAATCTCTGGTAACGTATTCCCATATGCCGAAGGCATAGAATTTGGCAGGGTATTGATATTTACAATAGAAAGTAATGGAGAAATGTCTGTTGCTGATTAAAGAGCAATAGCATTGCGGCTAAGTCCGGCATATAACAATCAAAGCGACAAGAAAGTGCTGCATGTTCAAGTCGTTCAGGCGATTCTGTCTCTAATTCTAACGCCGTACCCCTAATAAAAATAACAAGGCTTTTTTATGAAACTAAGAATGATTATCTCGCTACTATGTTTAGGATTTGTTTTTTCAAAATCGAGTTATGCAAGCGATGCTGATCAATTTATTGGCACTTGGCTGCTTGTTCATATTCAATCACGCAATGAGTCTGGCGACTGGGTGGTACCCGATTCTGCAGCTGGAAGTAATGGCTACCTCACTTATAGTAGCGATGGTTATATGTCATTTCAATCTGCACGGCTCGGCGGTCCTGATTTCACAAACAAAGGTTTTCTTGATTTCACAATCGAAGAGCTCAGAGCCGTACTTTTAAATTACGGCGCCTATTTTGGAACTTATGAGATTGACGAACACGCAAGAACCATGACCCATAATGTAGTTGGAAATATTAATCAGTCTCGAGCAGGCACTTCTTCATCACGAACTTATGCTTTCGATGAGCCTCAGTTAACATTAACGATTGGTGAAAGCCTTCGCTATGTTTGGAAAAGACCCTAGGTCGGGTTACAACAGACACTAGGGCATAACGGTCTGATCAACAGCAAATCGTTACGGCTACATGTCACAAATGATTTTACGCTTCTTGGAAGTGATGATCATTTCGGAAATTTAATTGTTAAAGGTGTCAACAGGTAATGCAAAAAGAGGAACTAGTTCAAAATTGGCGAGAGCGTATTATCGCTTTATGCGAGTCCAAGCTGGGTAGAAAACTTATAACGAAAGAAATAGCTTATATTGGCTCACTTGATACATTTCAGGCGTTAGAGTATTTGCAAAATGAAGCTGAACTTGCAGCATCAAACGAACTTGAAATCCATCTAGAAGAAGTTGTGTCTTTATTTGAAAACAGCATTAAAACTTGATATCAAACATGTCAATTGATTCACAAGGATTTATCCCAAGCACCGAGCTATACGGTGATACCCAGTTTCTATGCTCAAACCAGCACTGTTTACGAATTCTTTTCTGTCTCACGACGAAACTAGAATTATGAAGAATAAACTTATTCCTATGGGGGTGTTATAAATCGCCTTAACAGCGTTTTTTCAAGCTCAAGCAGATGTGTTGTTAATGGCCGCACGTGTCGGCGCAGAGGATGTATTTGGCACAGGTGAATTCTATAAAAAAGCGTTTGGTCTAGTTGAGGTGGACCGGCTCGAACTCGCAAGTGGCAAGTGGCAAGTGGCAAAGTCGAATTGATTCGTTTTATTTCGACGCGCTTGAGCTTGGTGGTATAGAGGTTCAGGCGCCCACGGCTGTTTGTGACCTTGAAATTACAGTTGCAATGCTTAGAGATCCAGCAGGTAATACAATCGGGTTACTTGAACAACTCTGATAAAGAATAACCTAGGAGCATTCTATTTAGTCTGTTTCTGCTCGAAATTGGTCACAAGGCAAGCAAAGCATAAGGCCAGATCAGCGAACAAAAATGTAAAAAATGAAAAGTAGAATAGTTTATATTCAAAGTGAAAACCTACAATTGTAAGTAGAAACACTATTAATCAGCGCGGTTCGTGTCTTATTTGTAGTTCAAATTAACTAGAGCCACATTGTACGAAGCCAGAATTTTAGTTGCGATTACCAACTTTAATAAACTCCATAAGATTACTGGCGTATGGGGTGATAAAACCTTTCTTAAAATCCTCGATGCACTGGAATACGCTGATACGAGAGACCCTTAGGAGCAAGAACTGCGCGACATGTGCCTTTTCTCATTGCAAGAACTTGAGCCATCGAAAGCCGGCGAAGTGATCTTGCCAATACATTTACGCGATGCGCTTACCCTTGGCCAGATTCAAAACATCGCGCATGGGATGCGAGATGGCAAGCCCTGGTAAGAATGCGCTCACATCCGGCGACATGAACATCTGTTTCATGTCAGTGTTGCCTATATTAAACTTTTCCCATAGATTTCCAGCAACGCGATGCCGTATGCTTTTCCTTAAAGATAGAACCTGTAAATAAGACCAGTGAAGGTATTCTATTAAATACCGCCGATAAGCGCTTTTACGTCAGATTGATAGCAGATGGTGTTGATGACACAAATACATTAAGGATGCTATTTGGCGAACAACTTGGTGGCCAATCTTTCCCGAAGACAGAACAGATCATATCGATTCGCACCGCTATAGAGCAGGGCAGCAAGTGCAGTTCAGATTATTGGCTCCGCCGCAGGGTTTGCAGCTTTAAGCCCGACCAAGTCCTATACATCCCATGCCTACCCTGATGATAAAAAACACTAAGCAGACAACTTTAGAAAGGCTTCTGTGACACACTTAACCTTGTCGAGTCATTGTCGGAGGGGGATTGCTGATAAGGCCCTTACTTTTGGAAAGCATAGGCGGTGTGCGCCTCGTTTCACCGTCATTGCAGGCTTGGTGTGCAATGACGCTCGAAATGAAATAGCCTTCCTTTGCGCAAATTTTGGACGCGCCGTTACCGAGCAAAGCGCAGTGGTCCAGCCTGGTACTGGAAACTTACTTCGATACGCAAAAGAAACCGGCTGCGATACAAGTAAGATCACCGTTAATTGCGCTTACAATTTACTAGGGGCCAGATACTTAGGTTGGGTTTGATCAAAGCCTTCTTGTCATAAGGGCGACTGCTTATTAGAGCAGCCGCCTGTAAGGACCGCTAAACACGGCCGAGCGGATACAAACGCGCCCGCAGATCGAAGTTTTCGCTCTTTTTTACGCGTGACTGAGAGTAAATGTATGCAAAACATGACAAAAGGATCAAAAACCGCCATAAAGTGCACTTATTAACACGAGCGTTATGCGTTCGTGAGTGACATAATGTATTTATTGGAAGTAATAGGCCGGTATTTAGCCATTTTATTTCTAGGTGCACATTTTTAATCATCAGTATAGGAAAGCAAGCAATGAGCAAAGGTACAGTGAAGTGGTTTAACGCAGATAAAGGATTTGGATTTATAACACCAGAAGATGGGGGCAAGGATCTATTTGTTCATTTCTCTGAAATCAAGAGCAATGGCGAATTTGCAACACTCAATGACGGTCAGTCAGTAGAATTTGAAGTTGGTGAAGGCCAGAAAGGGCCATGCGCTACTGGTGTAGTACCCTTATAGACCGTTATAGACCCATAAACACTCTTCATAGCGTGTCTATAGAATGTTATAGCGCCATTGTAATAGGTGTTTGCTGCTTGTTTGGTGATATTGTCAACACATAACAATCAGATCAGATAGGAACCAGGGCTACGCCCTGATTCCTATTACTCAGGGCCCTTTCAGCCCCGAGTTGCAGTATTTACGACTTAATGCGCAGCATTGTAACCAGTGCTTGCGCATGTTCTGCTGCCTCCACTCCCAGCGATGTCAGAAAGCCCCCATCTTTCAAAGTAACGATATTCTTTTCGAACAGTCGCTTAGCGGCAGCAATTCGTTCGGGTGCTGCGTCTTGGTGAATTTTTAGGCCTTCTAACGAGCTATGTAGATCGAATAGGTTTAGCAATTCCACTTCTTCTAAAAATTCCTGATTTAAGTTCATTATCTAGTCTCTTCTAATAGTCAGAGCCACAATTGGTGGCGTCACTCTTGTTGTTAATGCTTAGTAGTTGGTCGAAATTCAAACTAAACCTTAAGTTTTCGGGCTAAACGCTTTCTCCGGCCTTCATCTAAATAGGGTAACGATTCTAACGCGGTTTTGGCAATTCGCTTATCTCCATCGGCACTGAACGTGGCTCGCCACAAGTCAAAAACAGTAACCCCTGACTCCCCGCTTTGCAACAAACTAAAGCTATCTCCTAATTTGAATTCGCCTGGCCGCTCAACCCGAAGGTAAAAACCCAGCCTGCCGGCACCTAGAAATCGGGCAGGAAATGACGCATCTTTAATTCTCACACCTAGTTTGAAACAGGGAATTTGCGGCTGAGTAGCCTCTACGATAGTCGAGCCAAGCTGATAGCGAGCACCAATCAAAACTGTCTGATCGTCTAGGCGACTAATGTTTAGGTTTTCGCCAAATTGGGAATCCTCCAGCTTTGGTTTCTTTAATTGCCGCTCCCAATAACCGTAATGGCCATCTGGATAGACGTAGATCGCTTTATCTAGGCCACCGTGAAATCTCAAATCTGCTTGAACATCGTTCTCAATACCGAGCTCGCTTACTTTTACATTTTTCTCAGCGCAAGACTTAAAGATACCGGTCGAGTGCTCTTTCCCATTATGAAAAATTTTCGAGGTGCACCCAACAAAAACTCCAGTAATTACCGATTCCAATATAAAACTGACTTATTTTTTTTACACAATTGTAGTGGCGTAAACGACACAACTAACCTACAACAAGCTAGCTCTTTTTTCCTGCGAACGCTTTGTCAATAGCTTTTTCAACTGCAGTATAAGCGCCTGTTTTAAGCAGGGTCCCGTGGGCTGCCAACAAACTATCAAACTGCACTGCTAGGAGCTTACGAAATTGTGATTCTAAGCTTTGGTTTTCCGCGGTCATAAATTTCAACCAAATTGGACCCACAATGGTGGTCCTGGGAAAACCAATAAATGGCATTAGTAATTTCGCTGGTAAATTGTTGTAGCTGTAGTCACCGTAGTTTTGAATTGCATCGCAGGTTAATAATAATCCTTTACCAACCTTAATCAACACTACACATTCGGGCTGAAGGCTGCCGTTAAACTCTATAACTTCAGCGTTTAAAAATGGCAGCCGACAACCCGCTGAAATTTCATTGTCGATCTTAGGCGAAGGATAAGTCGAGCCATTCGCCTGCGACCACATAGAAGCAGAATATTTTTCGCTATAGTAAGGGTCATCCACTCCATGGAGTGCCCCTAA
>JBLHVT010000031.1:0-29799 GCA_047628735.1 Glaciecola sp. | reverse complement strand
TAATGTCTGGCGTTGGCGTTCGGTTAGGCATTAGTTAAAACAGCAACTATCGCCGAGCTGGGATAAGCAAGGTTTGTGTTGTGGCTTTGAGAGGTCTAAGTATAAACTTGATGTTTGGTGCGAATACCAGGAATTTTATTTAATGCTGGATTCAGGGCCGCTCTTGGCCCGCTGGTATTGTGTCTGTCTCTACAGTCAGGCGCTCTAATAAAAATACACTGGGAACAAAATGGGAAACTGGATTGCGGCGATTCAAATGGGTACGCCCCCGGACCTATCAACAAATTTGGAAGCCGCAGCTAAGCTTATCGCCGCGGCTGAGGCGCAGGGGGCAAAACTGGTCCTGCTTCCTGAAGTTTTCGCGGTACTAGAGAGCGGGCCGATGAGACAGTATGGCGAATTGGAAGGTGATGTAGGCGCACCAATTCAAGGCTTTCTATCCTCTGTGGCAAAAAAGCATAAGATCACCTTGGTTGGGGGTACAATCCCGCTGATTAGTCGGCCAGGCAGGCAGCCATCGGATTCCGATTATTTGATTAGTGATGGCAGGGTGCGTCCAGCGAGCTTAGTTTTTGGACCTAGCGGTGAGCAAATTGCTCGTTATGATAAAATCCATCTATTTGATGTGCTCGTGGATGACGAAAAATACAATTATTCTGAGTCCAAGAGCTATGAAGCGGGGGAGAAGTTGGTCGTGGTCTCGACCGAGCTAGGTGAACTTGGTTTAAGCGTATGCAAGACCTGTGATTTCCCGAGCGGTATCGCGGACTTTTTCACCGCGGTGCTCAGATCATGACAGTGTCCGCGGCCTTTACAAAAGTTACCGGCCAAGCGCATTGGGAAACTCTGCTGCGGGCTCGAGCGATTGAGAATCAGTGCTTTAGTAGCTGCGGCTCAGGGCGGCCGGCATAGCGAGGATAGGGAGACCTTGGGCCATTCAATGATTGTTGATCCCTGGGGCCGCGTGCTGGATAGTATTGGAACTGGTGAAGGCTATGCGATTGCTGAAATAGAGTTGGACGTATTAGAAAATGTTCGTAAGATGATGCCGATCGCGGCTCAGACTAAGCTTTAAAGTCTATCAATGCATTTGTTGCCAACATTTGAAATAGATCGCCGCCAGAGTTCCCATGAGTTGGGGTTTATTTTATGATGTGCCGCAAATTTAGCGCACAAGGATACCGTCATTATTAATAAAAGCCTTCTAAGTAACCTGTTAGCCGCATTATTGGTGCTAATAGGGTTAGTAATCCCTTCACCATATAAGCCCTATTTCTTGAATACTGGCTTGTTTGCACTCTCCGGCGGCGTGACTAACCTGATCGCTATTCATATGCTCTTCGAGAGAGTACCGGGGCTGTATGGCTCGGGCGTTGTTCAGCTTAGGTTTGAAGAGTTTAAGTTAGGCATCAGGCGCCTAATAATGGGACAGTTTTTTGACAAGGCGGATCTACAGTCTTTCTTCAACGAGTTGGGAGAAGGGTCAACCAAGCTAAAGAGCAAAGTCGCCGAGGGGATCGGTGAGCTGGATCTGGATTCAGCATTTGAGTCCCTTTTGGATGTAATAATGACTTCTTCTTTCAGCGGTATGCTCGGCATGCTGGGAGGACGCGATGCCCTGAATTCCTTAAAGACACCGTTTATAGAAAAAATGAAGGAGTTTTTTGCCAGTGAATTAGCAAGTTCGGCCATGCAAGAAAAAATAGAGGCCGCACTGCGCTCATCGATTGATGATGAGGCAATTCGTGAAAAGCTGGAATCATTAATTGACCAAAGGCTTGATGAGATGACACCTCATATGGTCAAGGTCATAGTGCAGGATATGATTCATAAACACCTAGGCTGGCTGGTGGTATGGGGCTGTGCGTTTGGAGGGATTCTAGGTCTGCTGGTTGCCTTGTTCAGTAACTTTTAGTCGCCTATGATCGGGCAACGCCAAACTGCGAAAATCATAAAGTAAAATAAAGGTCAACCGCTGATTCGGCGGGGAGGTAGACAGTCAAGTCAATAACAAAGTCAATAACAATTAAGTTACTTGACTTAACATTCAATTTACCTAAGTTGATATTAAAGTGAAATACTATAACGATCCTTTAGGTATCCCCCGGCATTAAACGGCCAACAAGTTGTCGTGATCGGGGTTTTAATTCCCCAATTTCTGTGTCCCTTTTCTCACTCTCAGTAATTATTGAATAATACCGCAATTAATAAGGATCTTCGGGTGTAAAACTTTGTGGCTTACTATACAATAGTGCCCTCTAAATTCCGGTCATGTTTGCTTTGGGTTCTATTTTTAACGCTTTCTAGCGTTATCTCTAAATCTGCCTTTTTCGCTAACTATATTTCGTGAGTTATAGAGTTAAAAGTAAATTTTTATTAAACAATTATCAAACTACGATACTGAGAAAGTAATATGGCACGTCCAGTTGAATTCGATGAGACCAAAGTATTAACAAATGCAATGGAGCAGTTTTGGAAGGAAGGCTATGAAGCTAGTTCAGTTCAAAAGCTTTTAGATTGCACAGGAATAAATAGAGGGACTCTGTACAACTCCTTCGGCGACAAAGATACGTTTTTCAAATCTTGTGTCGATCAGTACAATACGGTAACGGATAAGCATATATCGGCTTCTCTTAAGAATGACAAGCTAGTCGCTTGGGATGCAATAGCAGCCTATTTTTCAGAAGCTGTGATCAATGTTCCTAACAAGCACCGCAGTATGGGTTGCTTGTTGGTAAACTCAGTGTGTGAAAGTATTAACTACGACAAAGAAATTAAGAAGGTTGTTAAAGGTTCTATAGCAATCATTCGCAAAGCACTTCTTGTGTGTCTTAAAGATGCCCACAAAAAGGGCAAGATTAAGAAAGGTATCTCTGCTGAATTCGCAGCCGACGTCTTAATGAATTCTCTTCATGGTATCCGAGTGAATTCGCGGGATGGCAAAAATGCCAAGCAATTGCAGGAACTGATTGATTTTACAGTGTCTTCACTGAAAAAATAATCAACTAAAACAAAATCATAGCCATTTTGTGGCAAATTTTGTACTAAAAAAAAGAGGCGCAAGCCTCTTTTTTTTGTCTTTCAAAACTAATATCTAGCGAGAACTAGGAGTATTGCTTCTGCCTAGTTGCTTGCTATACTCCAGAGTAGCTAATGATTGCACAGCGCTCTGCTTAAGCCACCAAATTTGATGGGTTTTGGCCAATCATAACTAAGTTGCAATCGTGAGATAATGTCAAACGGCGGCAGATATATAGACACCACACAGACACAGAATTAGTCAAAAGCATAGATAGGATAAAAAAATGAAGAAAATATCTGGAAAGCGTAGCGAAGACGACGCAAAAATTGACTTAACACCGATGCTAGACGTGGTGTTTATCTTACTTATCTTTTTTGTGGTGACCGCGACCTTCTTATCAGAGACCACAATTAGCGCAGCGAGTAGTGACAATAACGAGCAGCCACCACCCCCTGAAGACGACGATAAGAAAAATATTCTGTTCGAGATAGATGCCAATAATGCAATTATTCTTAATGGTAACCCTCGTCCTATTATCGCAACTCAAATTCGGTCTAATATCGACCAGCTCAAGGCAGAAAATCCTGCAGCATCGGTCATCATTCAGCCTAACCCTGCATCGGAAGTTAATGCATTGGTTCTGATCATGGATGCGGCGAGACAGGCGGGTATGACTAACATCTCAATTGTCGAACCCTGATTAAATCCTAGATTGAAAAAAACGCACCCTCGAAAGTCGGTGCGTTTTTTATTGGCCGCTAAAAACTGACCGCTAAAAAGTCTTTGTGGTGTTATTTTTAGCTACGAATTTAACCGTCCGTCATAGTCGAAGTTAATTTCAGATATCCTCGATTTCTCGGCCATTAAGAACGAAACCATAATGAAGAATCGATGGAATAGCGAAACCGCATCACTGTGCTCTAACCCTGTCGCATTGCGGGCGTATAGCTCAAGGCTGCTAGGGGCGGACCCCAATCTGGTGCTCCACGGAGGTGGCAATACCTCTGTTAAAGGCTCCCTTAAAAACGTTTTCGGCGAGCAACAAGACGTTCTATTTGTAAAAGGGTCGGGGTGGGACCTTCGAACAATACAAGAGCCAGGATTTCCGCCGGTACAGTTAGATTACCTAACTCGACTAGGGCAATTAGATTCATTAAGCGACGGCGACATGATGAAGCATCTGCGCCTTGCTCTGCTCGACCCAACGGCTCCAACACCGTCGGTGGAAGCTATACTTCATGCGCTCATTCCACACATTTTTGTTGATCATACTCATGCAGATGCCGTGGTTACGATTAGTAATTCGCCTAATTCAGAGGCGGTACTAGCGGCTATTTATGGCGAAGAAGTTTTGATTTTGCCTTACATAATGCCTGGTTTTGTATTGGCAAAGCAGGTTGCAGATGCAGCGAAGGGGGTAAACTGGCAAAAACTTCGCGGTATCATTCTGCTAAGTCATGGCATTTTTACTTTCCATGAAGATGCTAAAACCAGTTACGACACTATGATTGAATTGGTCAGCAAGGCCGAAGACTATCTTGCTAGCAAGACCACGCCTGCCACGATTGCAAAAGCTAACTATTATCCGAGCCAAGATGATGCCATTGCCCTTAGTGTGCTGCGCAGGGCCGCAGGTGATCTATTGGGCAGGCCTTGCCTCGTTCACATGGATTCCAGCGCTGAGTCTTCTGGTTTTGCTGGTTTGCCTAATTCTTCTGAGTTAGCGACTCGGGGGCCACTTACACCAGATCATACAATTCATGGCAAGGCTTTTGCGGCGGTTTTTGACGACGACTTGCTGTCTGGGCTGCAAGCTTTTTCCCAAAGCTACAAAGCGTATTTCGAAAAATATTCCCTGGCCCATCACCAATGCCTAGATTCAATGCCGCGTTACGGCGTGTGGAAGGACAAAGGGGTACTTTACTTGGGAGGCAACCCAAAACGTGTCGAGATTATAAAAGACATAACTGCGCATACTATCGTAGCAATTCAAGCAGCTGAAGCGCTTGGAGGCTGGCAGGCGCTGCCACGGCAGGACTTATTTGATGTTGAGTATTGGGAGTTAGAGCAGGCCAAACTAACATCTGCCAATTCTAGCCTGCCTCTCGAAGGCAAGGTGGCTTTGGTAACTGGCGCCGGTTCAGGCATAGGCAGGGCGACTGCCCTAAAATTGTTAAGCGAGGGCTGTGCAGTAGTGGGTCTGGATATCTTGGCGGATTTTGCAGATAGCACGGCCTCCTTTCTGGCAATTCAGTGCGATGTAACCGATCCTGCATCTGTTGCTAGTGCGCTTAGCCAAGGAGTGTTCGAATTTGGCGGGATTGATATGCTGGTCAGTAATGCTGGGGTATTCCCGCCTAGTTGTATGCTGGAACATATGGAGACGGATAATTGGGATCGATCGCTAGCGGTAAACTTAAGTTCTCATATGCAATTATTAAGGGCATCTATTGCCTATTTGAAATCTGGCTTCGACCCGTCAGTGGTTATTATAGGTTCTAAAAACGTACCTGCTCCAGGCCCAGGGGCCGCAGCTTATTCGGTAGCAAAAGCTGGACTTACTCAGCTGGCAAGAGTTGCCGCGCTGGAATTAGGTGAGTTCGGTATTAGAGTGAATACTCTGCACCCGAATGGAGTTTATGACACGGCAATATGGAACGAAGAGGTGTTAGCAAAAAGAGCACAACACTATGGGCTCAGCGTTGAAGAATACAAAAGCAATAACGTATTGAAAACGCAGATCACTTCAGCAGACGTGGCGACCGCAGTAGTTAGACTTTTGGGAATCGATTTTTTGAAGACCACAGGTGCGCAGATAGCTGTGGACGGTGGCAACGACCGTGTTATTTAATGTTTTTTTAGGGATTTCCAAGTGAAAGTAGACGGCGAGCATTTTCAAAGCATTTGGTATGACGAGCACAGCCGAAGTGTCCGGTGCATCGATCAAACTAAGCTTCCTCATGACTTCGTCATTATAGAGCTGGATAGTCTCGATGCCGCTTGTCATGCAATATTGTCGATGCAGGTTAGAGGTGCGCCTCTAATTGGTATAACAGCGGCTTATGGGCTGTACCTCGCTTTAAAGTCTGACTCTACTAGTTATTCAGATGCTCGCAGTGCGCTATTAAAGACACGACCGACAGCGGTTAACTTAAAGTGGGCCCTTGATTGCATGGATGCCAAGTGTCAGGGCGTAGATAGTGAAGGTTTGGTGGAAATGGCACTAACTACTGCTCGAGATCTAGAGGCGCAGGACCGGCAGGTCTGTGAGTCTATTGGCGAGAATGGTGCTCGAGTACTAAAATCGCTATGGGAGTCAAAGGGAAGTGCCGAACCCTTAAATGTGCTTACCCATTGCAATGCTGGCTGGCTGGCCACAGTGGATTGGGGAACAGCACTTGCGGTGGTTTACAAAGCTCATGAGCTAGGTGTGCCACTACATGTCTGGGTTGATGAAACTCGGCCGAGAAATCAGGGTGCGTCACTAACATGCTGGGAGTTAGGCAAGCATGGGATTTCCCATACGCTCGTCGTTGATAACGTCGGCGGTCATCTTATGCAGCACGGCCAAGTAGATATTTGTATTGTCGGCAGTGACCGATGCACAAAAACCGGTGACGTCTGTAATAAAATAGGTACTTACTTAAAGGCTTTGGCCGCGTTCGACAACGCTGTGCCGTTTTATGTGGCGCTGCCAACATCGACCATCGATTTCACAATGAGAGACGGCGTCGTTGAAATTCCCATAGAGGAAAGGTCTGCCAATGAGGTGACCCATATCAGCGGCCTGGCTGATAGCGGTTTGGTGGAAACTATTAGGCTGACCCCGGCTAACGTCAAGGTTCATAATATTGGTTTTGATGTAACTCCAGCGCGTTTGGTGACAGGCATTATTACTGAGAAGGGAATTTATGCTGCAACCGAGGCGCAGCTGTCAGACTTAAACAGTGCCATCTAGCTCGGCTTGGCTGACTAGGGTGTGACTATCCGGGCGGCCAACCTAGAGCGCGGCCGCCTAAAATATGCAAATGCAGATGAAATACCGTTTGCCCCCCGTCTTTTCCCGTATTAATAACGTAGCGGTAGCCGTCCTGCGCTAATCCTAGCGATACTGCTATCTCGTTAGCTTTAAGCAACAGCTTGCCGAGCAAGGCTGTGTCTTCTAGGCCGGCGTCGTTTATGTTCGTTAAGTGCTTTTTGGGAATTATCAGAATATGGGTCGGTGCGGCTGGATTGATATCGTGAAAGGCATACACGTCATCGTCTGAGTACACCTTGTTAGACGGGATATCTCCGGCGATAATTTTGCAGAATAAACAATCAATGGCCATGACACTTTCCTCTTAAGTATGGGTCTGAGTCTGACTTATCCCCAAAAAATATTCAATTAAGTCAGCAGATTAACTTGTTCGAAGGGCTGATCATATCTTGAATGAGTTTAGCGTCTATCAAATTTAACACTCTAGTTAGAGGCTGGGGTCTTGTCTTCGAACAAGCAGGGCCGAAGAACGTTAAGAAAACAGCAAGTTCCTGACAGTCAGCTCAGCCAAGTTAAGCAGGGTCACGCCATAAGTGACGGGGTTGTTCTCTACTCACGGGCCATTGGCCCTGATTTTCGCATGAAACACCCTCATCACTTATGATTTAGCTTAAGGGTGAGCCCTAGGCTACTTAAAGCCTAAGCAAACAGGGCAAAGATTCTGAAATTTTGTAGGGATAGCTCGGTGTCTGAGTACAGGGACTAAGTGAAAAGCTAGGCTGTTACAAATGGCCTATTACAGTTTAAGATAGGTACATCTTAAAGCAGCGTCACACGCAAGGCAGTATTTTGAAATTGAACCCGCTTTGGCCTAAATTTATTGTAGTTCTCGCCACCCGTATCGGGTTCAGTATGGGTATTGGGTTGAGCGCGGTGTCCGTCATCGATGCGCAAGATTCTATTGTGCGCTACGGCTATCAAATAGTGAATACGTATCCCCACAATATTAATTCGTTTACCCAAGGATTAATTTACCACGAAGGCTTTCTGTTCGAAGGAACCGGCAAGAAAGGTCTGTCTTCATTGAGTAAAATCAATGTTGAAGATGCGGAGGTCTTGATGTCGACGCCATTGAGTCGCCGTTATTTTGGCGAGGGCGTGGAGGTTGTTGGAGATAAGATTTTCCAATTAACTTGGCAAGGGAATATTGTATTTGTTTACGACAAGAACACATTGGAATCTATTGGCAGTTTCTACAATGCCTCCGAGGGTTGGGGTTTGGCCTACGATGGCGAACATCTAATTCTTAGTGACGGCACAGCAGTTCTTCAATTCATGGATCCTGAAAACTTCGCCCTTAAGCGGAAAGTTACAGTGACTCTGAATGGAAACCCCATCAACTACCTTAACGAGCTTGAGTTTATCAACGGTGAGGTTTGGGCTAATGTTTGGCAAACTGACTTTATTGTCCGAATTGACCCTGTAACCGGCGTGGTTAACTCCTTTATTGATCTTGCAGGCCTATCGGGAAAGACTTCACTTGGCAGTAATGAAGCGGTTCTTAACGGCATCGCTTGGGATGCATCCCAAGAAAGACTCTTTGTCACCGGAAAGCATTGGGCGAATTTATTCGAGATCACTTTGGTAGAACCATAGCTCATGTGGTTACAGCGGCAGATAACGTTAACGGCAAAACTCCGCGGCTTTCATTTGATTGCCGATGAAGTGCTTTCTAGCCTTTTAGAGTTCAAAAAAATTAAAACGGGTTTAACTCACTTTTTTCTCCGGCATCCCTGCGCTTATCTAAGTCTAAACGAAAATGCCGATGCGTCACGCTGTGTAGTTGCCACCCTACACGGGGAATGCAATGAAATTTAAGCAGTTTAGTCACGGTGCTAAAGCGGGGGTGCTTGTTGTTCTCTCACTAGCTTTAGTTTCCTGCGAGACGGTAGGCTATTACACTCAAGCTGCCCGTGGTCAATTAGCTATAGTTACCTCACGCCAATCAATTGATCAGCTTTTAGCGGATGAAAATGTGGACTCGCATTTGCGAATGAAACTGGAGTTTGTAAGTCAGTTACGTCAGTTTGCTCGCTCTGAATTAATGCTTCCGGTAGGCGATAACTATGGCAGCTATGTTGATGTAGGTCGTGAACATGTTGTCTGGAATGTATTTGCAGCGCCTGAATTCTCGGTATCAGCAGTCAATTGGTGCTATCCCATCGCTGGCTGTGTTGCTTATCGTGGGTATTTTAGTGAAGCTGGGGCTTTAGATTTTGCTCAGGCAACGGCGGCGAAAGGTTTCGATGTTTATACCGGAGGCGTAGATGCTTACTCTACTCTTGGATGGTTTGA
The DNA here is from genome assembly GCA_047628735.1 of Glaciecola sp. Taxonomy (GTDB): domain Bacteria; phylum Pseudomonadota; class Gammaproteobacteria; order Pseudomonadales; family Pseudohongiellaceae; genus UBA9145. Next base: position 20,443 of record JBLHVT010000031.1, on the reverse strand, counting down.
TGATTCTGTGTTGAGTACTATAATTACCCGCAGTGACTATCAGTTAGCCGGGCTGATCTTCCATGAACTGGCTCATCAGCTTGTGTACCGAGCGGGCGACACTACTTTCAATGAAAGCTTCGCCAGTACGGTTGAAAGAGAAGGACTTCGGCGTTGGCTGTCTCTTCATGGTGATCCTGAGCTATTGTTTCGGGCTGATCAAGATAGAGAAAGGCAGAATGAATTTGTCAATTTAATAGCTCGTGCTCAGGAAAAATTGTCTGAATTGTATGAGTCTGAAGTCCCTGCCGAGAAGATGCGCTTGGAAAAGTCCATGCTGCAAGAGGGACTTAGAGACGAATACGCTTCGTTAAAAGCGACATGGGATGGATATGCCGGCTATGATAGTTGGTTTTCAAAGTCTCTTAACAATGCTCAGCTTTCCACGGTGAGTGCTTATAACGATTTCGTACCTTTTTTTATCGATGAGCTGAATGCAGTTGCTGGCGATTTAGAAAAATTCTACCAGCGCGTAGAAAACTTAAGTAAACTGGACGCCGACGAGCTTGCCTTGTTAGTCGAATAAGTAAGTCGGATAAGTCGACAGGTTTACGCTTTGCTAACCTGTTGAGCGCTTACCTCCTAAACTCCTGTATAACAATTTTTATCTATTGGGCTCCTACCTGCGGATTCAAGCGTCGTTTCATGGTTTCTACCAAATCAGCATAGAAAGATGAGTCAGGATTTTTGAGTGCCGCCCCTTCATAGGCGCGCAATGCTTCCTCTAATCTTCCTTCCTGTTCCAAAACTCTGCCGAGGCTTCTATCAAAAAAACCATTAGATGGAATGGCCTTGACGCCGGCTTGATATACTTGAATGGCCTTGTCAGCTTCACCTGCATTGTTGTAGGTGTTGGCCATGACATGAACTTGAGAATCATTAGTAGGGTTTAATTCAATAGCGCGTAAATCATATTTGATTGATTCTTCGAAATTCCCATCTTCACGCTCCATTTCGGCGAGCGCCGAAACAGCCGCTATCAGCCCGGCGGTTGTCTGCTCTTGCATTGCAATAAACCTTGCAAATAGGGGTTTGGCCTCAGAGTATTTTTCAAGAAAGTAATAGGTGTTAGCAAGATTTCTAACCGCTTCCATTAAATTGGGATCGGCACTTATTGCTTTGCGATATTCATCTACCGCATCATTGTAACGCTCTAAATTGCTGTAAGTGTTTCCTCTGCGCAGCAGCTTTTGCGCTAACGCGGCATCTATGGTGGGTCCTACTCGCTCAATTTCTAGGTTGCCGTAACGATTAAGAACAGAATTGTCAGATTGGGATTTGGCGCTATGACTAACAAATGTTAGTGGCATCAAGGCAATCAGTATGAGTAAGACTAGGGGAGATGCGGCTTTGATCATAGCAGGTCCGGTGAGGCTAATTGATGAGTCGAAATATACCTCAGCGATTGAATCACCACCACCCGCTGAGCAAAAAATAAGGCTAAGAGAAGGCTAAGAGAAGGCTATTTTAAGATGATCGCGGGTTTCTCCGTCCCAGTTGAGCCAACACTGCCAATGATTCTGGCACCAGCATAACCTGCCTGCAAAAGTTCTCTAAGACAGTGCTCGGCTCCGTCTGATTTAACACAAGCTAGCAGTCCACCAGAGGTTTGAGGGTCGAAAAGCAGCTGCAGGCGGCTATCATTGTTGAAGGATTCGGTGTTTGAGATTGAGGTCATCGCTAGGGCATTGTCCCGATGCAGGGAGCTAGTTATGCCACTATTGAGACACTCAATTGCGCCGGCAAGAGACGGTACCGAATTTAAATCGATCTCTGCTTCTGCATTTCGAGATTCCAGCATTTCCAAAAGATGACCGGCAAGACCAAAACCGGTAATGTCAGTGCACGCGGTAGCGCCACTGCTAACCAATATTTCGCTGGCCTGTTTGTTGGGCATCAGCATGCTTTGCATTGCCTCTTTAATCCAAACGTGGCTTGCTTTATAGCGCATATCGGCAGCTAGCAAGGTGCCGGTTCCTAAGGGTTTGGTCAGAATAAAAACATCACCTGAGTTAAGGCCGCCTTTGCTCAGTACCGCCTGATCAGTAAATCCATTGACGCACAAACCAAACTGCAGCTCATTAGTTTCGGCGGAGTGGCCACCGATAAGTGCGCAGTCATTTTCAGCAAGAGCCTGGGCGCAGCCATGCATTAATTCACTGAGTTGGCTTCGAGTATAGCGCTGGCTGGCCTGAGGTATGCCGGCAATAGCGAGCGCAGAATGCGGTTTTACTCCCATTGCATAAATATCGCTTAAGCAATGATTTGTCGCAATCTTTGCAAACAGCCAAGGATCATTGGTAAAAGCTTTGAGCTGATCAATGCTCTGAAGCAGTTCTCGACCGTCACCTAAATTTATTTGTGAGGCATCTTCTACGCGGCCACTGGCAGCCACTACATTGTCCTTGCGCACTCTTGGAAGTGTTGCCAGCACCTCCTCTAGGATATTTCCCGCAACCTTTGCACCACAGCCCGCGCAGCGCATTGCATGGGCTTTTAGCTCTGCCTCGGTGCTCTTATCGACAAGACCTTTTGCTATCGCTAAATCAATATCCATGACGGGAAGTTCGCTGTATTTGCGCACAAATTTTCTATCTATAGAGTCTTTTAAGCGCCAGATACCCATACCTTGAAAAAATAGGGTGTTGCGAATAGCAACAGCAGATTTGTTACCTAAACTGACCAGCGCTAAGGCGTGTTTTTGTGGTGAGTATTTTTTGAGAGGTTTACCCGTTGCCGCTTTAATTAAATTAATAGCTAGAATTTTACCCTGGCGCACAGCATAGACACCAGACTTTGGCCGTGGCTGGTTTTTTATGGTGGCCGCGTCTCCAGCGGCAAAAACAAATGGGTGGCTGGTAGACTGCAAATGATTGTTGATTTCTATAAAGCCATCATCGCTAAGACCAAGGCCGCAGTTAGCTGGCCATTGAGGGATACTTGCCCCTGTAGCATAGACGACGCTGTCGGCGGCAAGGCTGCCACCATTTTTATAGTTTATTCCTGCCGAGTTTATTTCGGATACATAGGTGTCAGGAATGAAATCGATATGGCGCTTGCTGAATTCGGCAAGTATGGCTTTTTGAGCCTTGTCGTTGTGAGTGCTAAGGACTTTTTTAGAATTGCTTACGACGTGAATTTTTAATTTTGATTGCTGCTGAATATCTAATTCAAGCGAGGTATGAATTTTATACTGGGCGGCAAAAGCTAGTTCTACACTGGCTGGTCCTCCTCCGACAATGACCAAGGAAAAAGGCTTTTCATTTCTTAAGGAATCAAGAGCGCTAGCTAGAGTTTTTTGCCAACGGTTTAAAAATTCACTAATTGGTTTGACAGGGATGCCGTGTTTTCTTGATCCCTTTATTAGTTCCCCGTTTGGGCTTGAGCCTATATTAAGTGAAACCAGATCAAAGGGAATATCTGGCCGGCCAGGTAACTGAATAATTTTAGCACTAAGATCGATAGACTGAACTTCGGCTTCTATAAGTCTGACACCTGCAAACTGAGCGAGCGGACGTAAGTCGATATGCATATCGTCAAGTTCATAATGCCCCGCAATATAAGCTGGCATAGAGCCGGAATAAGGGGTGTAGATTTCCCTGCTGATGAGGGTAACTGCCAGCCCTGGTACTGGCTTCATTCCCAGCCGTTTCAGTACGGCTAGATGACTATGTCCCCCACCGACAAGGACTAATTGTTTAACTGTTGGGCTGTTAGTGTTCATGAAAGAGTTCGGTTTAGAAGAATTGGCAGTCTGCAGGTAGCCCTGCCGAATGATTCTACCCTAAAAGGGTCTCAGCGGGCTATGCGCTACTAAGTGCACAAATTTGCCAGTTAAGTGCAGATGCAAAGCGCAGATAGGTATCCTAGATAGGGTGAGCAACACACGGCAGTAAACAATTATTAGAACCTCATCTTGAGCAAAGCCCTGACACTGCGCGGATTAGACGGGTGAAAATGAATATCTTCAATGCCAGCGGATTCATTTGGCAGCCTTGATTCAAAAAAGTAGGCGATATCATCATCCGTCGCATCGAAAATGTTAAGCACGTCGACTCCTAATTCCCAGCTAGAGGATGAGTAAGAAACCCCCAGGTTTACTAGGGTAGAGCTGTCTTTTAATATGGACTCATCTCCGCTCAGCGCAGCATCTCCGAAGTGTCTAATTCTGACGCTGGCAGTGAGTCCGTTATTGCCTACATAAGTTAGGCCAGCACCTGCAACTTCTTCATGGGCATCAGTGATGCTGTCGGCATTTGATGGTAGGCCGCGGAAATGGCCGGTAGTTTTTGCCGCAGTAAAATCAAAAACTAATTCCTCGGTGATTTGCCAAAAGCTATTGATTTCAACACCGCTGCGCCGAGTTGGATCACTAGGCTCGGTCGTGCCCGCATCACCAACGAAGACTAATTCAGAATCTGTGGCTAATTCAAAGTAGGCAAACGCGATGTTAAAGCCGGTCAATGTATCAAATCGAAAGCCGATCTCTCCACCTTCACCTTGAACCAATACATCCTGCTTCTCAGTAGGATCTCCGGTAACAGGGTCTATGCTGTTGACAGCGGCTCGAACGTCATTGCTATGGAAGCCTCTACCGTAGTTGCTATAAAGCTCAAGGTTCTCAGTTAGACGGTAGGCTAGACCATAATTTGGCTGCCAGAGTGAGTCACTGTCGCTGCCACTATTATCTGGTTGAAGGGCGTTTACATCAAAGTCAAAATAGTCATTGCGCAGACCTAACGTGGCTCGGATGCGATCTGTTAATGAGAACTGAAACTCAGCAAAAATGCCGATGCTTAATTCCTCGACATCGTCTTCGCGAATACTGCCAATGCGCCGGGTACCTGCTGTATTGAAAAGGTTGAGTTCTTTCACGTCGTCATAGCGAGTATCGATGCCAACAGTTCTTTTAACAGGGATGCCAAACAATTCACTGTGAGCCTCATTGTGTAAACTGCCACCGAAAAGCACCCTTTCATCTTCCTGCTCGAACTCATCGCCATTTACAGGATCATTAAGAATGTAGGTGGGGTTGTTAATTAAACTCATATAGTAAGAGCTGGCATAGAGGTTCAAATTCCAATCGTTAAGGTCAAATGTTGCGGCTAATGAATACCGATAAGATTCACCGCCCAAGTCTGGATCTATAAACCCGAACCTGTCTATTTGCCCACTGGCCAGCGCGCGTTCAGGAACCTGATTAGTAGAGGTCCACTGAGAATCATAAGCTGAGAAAGTCACTCGGCTTGGCACTCCACCTAGATCGCCGGTGTATTTAATCAGGCCATTGTATTTGCGTACGTCTTGATCAAGATCGAAAAAGCCGTTGGTTTGATGGTGCTCTAATGCGTAAAGAATATTGCCTTCGCCAAACCCAAAAGAATTAGCCGTTACTACGCGAATCTCGTCGCGCTGACCAAGAGTGATCTCGGTAAAGCCATCATCAAGTGCATCATAAGTTTTCATAGAGCTGGATCCGGCTAGAGAAAAATCGCCGGTATCAGCAAAGTAGGGCCCTTTTTGGAAATCAACCCGTTCAATGATTTCAGGAATGATGAAATTCAAATCCATATAGCCCTGAGCGTGGCCATGAGTTCGCATATTGACCGGCATGCCATCAAAGAAGGTGGAGAAATCAGATCCGTGGTCTAAGTTGAAGCCTCGCAAAAAATACTGATTAGCTTTGCCCGGGCCGCTGTGCTGAGTAGCAATCATGCCCGGGACAACTTCGACTAGTTCGCCAACGCGTGCCATTGGCCTGGTTGAGAAGTCTGCATAACCGACGACGCCCTGCGAGGCAGAATCCGCTGTGCCGATGAGTTGCAAAGATCTGCCCCAAATTACTAATTCATCAATGGCGTCACTGTCTTGGGAAAAGGTGGTTTGAGAGAGCAAACTGCTGGTGATTATTGAGACGAAGACGGTGGCATAAAAAACAGGTGATTTTTGGAAGCGCATGATTTCTCAATAAGTCTATTTTAATTAATAAAGTATGGGCTGATAGGTGTTTGTGAGGGCTAATAAGGCTAGGAAAAACAAAAATTTAACGTATTGGTATGGCCAGCGCGCTCGATAAAGGAATAATGATAGCGAGGGAGCGTCTCTATTATAAGTTTCTAGCGTTAAGAAAACGTTAACGCAAGGCTAAAGAATAGGCCAGGAACAGGCTAAAAGAAGATTTATAGAGGCGCTTGGGCCGTGAGTTTTGAGGGTAGTCTGGTTTCGTTGCCCATCATCGGCTTGTCCGGTATCAGTTGCGATAAGGTGAGTGATAAGCAGGCAATACCCGCACCGATTATAAAAACCGCACTGTGGTTAACCATCCAGACCAAACCTAAGAGTGCCGGTAGAACGACCGCCGCAATATGGTTTATGGTGAAGCTAATACTAGAAGTTGCTGCGATATCTGCAGGGTCTGCGATTTTCTGGAAGTAGGTTTTGATTGCTATAGCCATCGCAAAAAACAAGTGATCCAGCAAGTAAAGAGCGATGGCAACAGCTACAGAATCAACAAAAGCATAGCTAATAAAGACAATAATGAGGCCTATATATTCTAAAGTTAAAGCTTTTCTCTCGCCAATTATACCAATTAGGGCGCCAATCTTTGGGGCCAGCCAAAACGTCATAGCGGAATTCACTAACGTCATTAACACTACATTTTCAACTGGAAATCCAAATTTTTCTACTAAGAGAAACCCCGCGAATACCACGAATATCTGACGTCTTGCCCCAGCTAAAAATGTTAGTGCGTAATAAAGCCAGTACTGCTTGCGCAGGAAAAGCTCTTTTCTCTGAGGTACTTTTTCTTCGAAATGAGGAATTGCCAGCCAGCAGTAAGTGGCAATAGCCACCGTGATGCCACCGGCAAGCATATAGATCAAATTATAATTAGCGGGAAAGTACATTAGGTAAAGGTAGATGGCACCTAATACCGCAATATTGCTAAAAGCCTTAACACTGAGCAGCTTGCCAAGAAGTTTTGGTGCTTCTTCTTTGCTAAACCATTGCAGGCTGAGCGAGCTGTGGAGGGTTTCCAAATAATGAAACCCTATAGACATCAATACTGTAGTGAAATAAAGCCAGAGCGCACTGGGGTAAATAGCGGTGATAGCGGTTCCTATGCCGAGTGTTAGCAAGGACAGGATTGCAAAATTTTGTTGGCGAATAAAAATCATCAGCAAGATGGCAGTAAATGCCAAAAAGCCTGGTACTTCCCGCAGGCTTTGCAGAATTCCGATTTCTTCACCGGTGAAACCCACATTTTCTACCGCATAGTTATTGAGCATGACTTGCCAGGTAGCAAAAGCCACGGTGTTGCCTATAGCGAGCAGGTATAACAGTGATTTGCGGTCTTTAGTGAGCTTGAGATTCATTGGTTAGCTTGTATTTGCGGTGGAATGCGTCGGAATTGAACTATATCATCCACACCCTATGTCTTCCCTCACAATTTATGCAGGCCCAAAAGCTCTGGAACGGATATCTCGAGAGGGAATTCATCGTGCCCAGTTTGACACGATAGTGGGCGCTTCTGGTGGTCCAAAGTGGTTTGTTCTGCATGGATTAGACCAGTATCTATTCGGTGATTTCTTCGCCAACTCTAGTTCTAGTTCTGAACTAGTAACCATTGGCTCTTCGGCGGGCGCTTGGCGGATGTGCTGCTTAGCTACGGCGGATCCGGTTGCTGCCATAAATCGCTTGGCTTATAAGTACAGTCAGGAGAGGTATTCTGAGTCGCCCACGGTGGCAGAGATTACCGAAAAAGCACGACTCATGGTTGAGTATGTTCTCGGGCCTCGCGGTGCTATCGAAATAGCAAACAATCCAAAGATTAAAACTCACATAATAACGGATCGCTGTCGAGGGCTGTCTTCTCAAGCAGGCAAGTCACTCCAAACGCTGATGCTCGGCGGTGCAGCAGGGGCTAATGTTGTCTCGCGAAAAACGCTATCTTGGTTCTTTGAGAGAACAGTATTTACTAATGCGCCGAAGGGTTTGCCGGCATATTGGACAGACATGCAGACTAGCACTGTTGCTTTGGCGGAGAATAATGTTGTTGATGCGATGATGGCGACAGGGTCTATCCCATTTGTACTTGAAGCGGTAAAGGACATTGCCGGAGCGAAGCCTGGCCTTTATTGGGACGGGGGAATTACTGACTACCATTTTGATTTTCCGTTTAACAAAAGTGACAAGCTGGTCCTTTATCCGCACTTTTCGTCGACCGTTATTCCTGGCTGGTTTGATAAGCGTCTGCACTGGCGCAAGGTTAACGAAAAGAATTTTGATAATGTTGTGCTGGTGACGCCTTCCGAAGAATTCACTAAAAATTTGCCATTTGGGAAGATCCCAGACCGGCAGGACTTTAACGATTACCCCTATAATGTGCGCGTAGACTATTGGAATAAAGTGATGCTCGAAAGCAAGCGCTTGGCTGATGACTTTGCCAGCCTAGTTGAATCTGGCAAAGGCTTGGAGGATATTCGCCCCTTTGCAGAGCGAGCACGTTGAAACATGATTAGTGCTAATTCAGGTCTGTCTATACGGACGGCCTTAGCTGAGGGCGCTAAGAAAATAGCAAAAATATACGACTGGTATATCGAATACTCAGCTGCTACTTTCGCACTAAGGGCTGTGTCTAGCGAGGAAATTCATCGACCAATTAAGTCTCCTGAATCGGGCAGTTCTTGGTTAGTGGTACATGAAAATGGCAAGGTGCTTGCCTACGCTTATGCCACGCAGTGGAAATCACGGCCAGCTTGTTATCAGTCCGTAGCGACGAGTTTTTATGCTAAACATAGCGCGTTTGGCCAAGGCCTTGGTAAATAATTAATGCGCGTATTAATTGATGATTTGGCAGGTAAGCCGATAAATGTACTTGTCGCTGGTATCACCTTGCTTAACTTAGCCAGTGTCGCTGGACATGAAAAATTAGGATTTACTAATATAGGTAAATTTAACAAAGTTAGTTACAAATTTGGCAAATACATTGACGTTGGCTATTAATACTGGATTCGAAATGATTAGAACTAAAGTTTTTCTTGGTGCGAAGGTTTGCGGACTTCTTTTGATGTTATCTTTGTCCAGCTGTGTCGGTCTTGTCGTCGGTGCCGTTGTCGATACGACTATCGAAGTGGCAAAGGTGCCTTTTAAAGTTGCTGGCGCTGCTGTGGACGTTATTGTTCCTGATGATGATGATGATAGTTAAGCAGTTGGGATTTTTTGAATTTTTAACCCAACCCGCAATCCACCCCACAGCTCAGCGTTAGGCTGGTCTACGTTTTGAGAAACACAAATGACAATTAACCCTGAAGAATTTAACGTCCCCTCACAGTATCGGCATTGGCTTGGTGATAAAGCGGAAGACCACATAGGGCCTTTCTTTTTTTACATGGATGAAGATCAACCACGCACTGCGTTCAGAGTTCGTGAGCAAAATTGCAATTCGCACAATTCTGTTCACGGTGGGGTGTTGATGGCTTTTGCTGACTATACATTATGTATGGGTGCCAACGGGGGAGAAAACGAAAGCGTAATCACCGTTAGTATGAACAGCGAGTTTACCGCGCCAGGACAAAATGGGGATTTAATTCTAGGGCACTGCGAGGTGATTCGCCGAGGGCGCTCTATGGTCTTTGTGCGCTGTCAGTTAACGGCCAATGACCAAACGGTACTTATGGCCAGTGCGGTCGTCAAAGTGCTGCGCAAAAACCCTGGCTAAATATTTTAACCCTCGAGCAGTTCAAGCGGAGTCGCTAAAATTCTACTCGCGCCAGCAGTTTCGAGTTCCTCTCTATCACCATACCCCCACAGTACGCCCCAGCTGTTCAGCGTGTTCTCATTAGCCGCGCAGATGTCTACAGATCGATCGCCTATCATTAGCGCTTGTGAATCAATCTGTCCTTGGGCCAATAGCAGCTCTAGCTGCAAAGATTTGGGTGAATTAAAGCTACTGCTAGAGACGCCGCTGACAAAATCAAAATAGTCAAAGAGTTTGAATTCTTTGAGAATTTTGATTGCATATTTCTCTAGCTTAGAAGTGCAGACTCCCATAGGAATTTGGCGTTCTTTTAGCTGATCAAGGACATCGTAAATTCCAGGGTAGACGATATTTTCAGCGAACCCAAATTCACCATAGCGCTCGCGGTAAGCAGCGACGAGCTGATTGATTTTAAACTCGTCATCCTCCCCTGAAAGTTCAGCTATGGCGGATTCAAGGGGTGGTCCTATTAGGGCTTTAATTTCATGTTCGGGGCGCGCCATGTAATCAAAGGTCGTAAGGGCGTAGTTCATACATCGCACTATGCCTTGCGCTGGATCTGTCAGTGTACCGTCTAAATCAAAAACGAATGTTGAGTAATGCATTATTTAGTTAGTCTTCTGCGTTAGTGAGTATACTTTTTCGGCGGTGCCATAAAACATTGCATGTTTATCAGCTTCGGAAAAATCAGCGGTCATCTTTTTGAATCCATTCCAAAGTACATGATAACTAATCGAGAGTCGATCCACAGGGAAATTGCTTTCAAACATGCAGCGCTCGGGGCCGAAACATTCAATAGTATGAAGATAGTATTTTTGTTGTGCTGTGACGAACTCATCAGAGGTTGGCGGTGTTTCGGCTTTGTGCCAGCCGAACCCATTATCCGGCATTGCGAGCCCACCTATTTTCGCAAAGACGTTGTCACATTTGGCTAGCTCGGCAATTTCTTGTTTCCATCCCTGAAATATCTCATCGCGGCGGCTCTGGTAAACCCCAACTCCCAGAGGTGTTCCAAAATGATCTAAAACCATCTTGCAATCGGGTACTGCTCGAGCCAAATCAAGGAAGTCGAGGTTTTGGTGATGGAAGTGCCATGTGTCATAAGTCAGGCCGCGGTCGGCGAGCATCTTGATGCCTTTGCGAAAAGATTCTTTGCCATGTAGGTAAGGTGGTGCTGAACCGCGGATCAGCAAATCTTCTGGTCTTTTATCATGAGCTGCTGCGTGGCGAATTCCGCGAAATAGCCCCTTGCCGGCGTTGCTCAGGGCGTCTAGTGTTTCAGCTAAAAGCTCAGGTCGCTCGCCGGCGAGAGTGAGGTCAGCATGGCCAATGATGCCGGCGATTTGCGCTTGGCTTTGGTCCTTGTTGGAAGCCAGTGCAATTTTGGCAACCTCCTCGACTTCACCTACGGATAACAGGTGTTCTGGGCCAGACTTGTTGTAAAAAGCATGACACTCCATAAACATAGTTTTTTCGATATTGTGGCCTGATCCCGTGTCTTGCCATAACTCAGGCAATAAATAGTCCCAGTTAAATCTCTGCCGCCATAGGTGGTGGTGGGGATCGATAATCGGGCGGTCGGGATCAAGGATGTCCTCTTGAACTTGCTGTAGCCATTGATCACTGCCAGGTTCAGGGTTTGTCATGTATTGCTCCTAGTCTTAATTGTCTCGATGAAACTGATACTTGCGAAGTTTATGATGGATTTATCGAAGTCTCCAGCATTAAGGGATTTATGGTCCTATGGAGTCCTGCGAACCTAATTACTCTGCTGGAGTCTGTCCCTTGCGATGGTGTAGTATGCCCGATCGATTATTGATGGTGTTGATACAGGTCAGGGCATAGCTGGCTTTCATCAATAATACGATCAGCAAAAACAAAATTAAACAGGAGCTATGCATGAGCATTTCCGCAATAGTCATTTTACTCTATCTCGTTATATTTGCCGGAATAGGGATCTACTTAAGTCGTGATAACAAAAGCTCTGCTGATTGGGCGATAGGCGGAGGCACTCTGGGTGTGGCTATGCTGGCCGCCGGTGTTGCAGGCACTAGGATTGGCGGGGCTGGGACTTACGGTGTTGCCGGTGACGTCATTTCTGAGGGCCTAGGGCATCTGTGGTATAGCGTAAACTCGTTCGCGGCATTGTTCTTAGTCGGTATTTTCTTTGCGATTCCTTATCGCAGACTTAAAGTGGTTAGTGTCGGGCAAGTATTTGATTTTCGCTGGGGCTCGCGTCGCTGCCAGTGGCTGACCAGTCTTTGCGTCCAAGCAGAGTATTTAGTCGTTAACATTATTGAGCCTTATGTCATTGGGTCTATCGTCAGTGGCGTGACGGGTCTGCCGTTTGTTGTCGGTGTGGCAATGGGTGGCTTTACCATCGTTTTGTTTACAGTGATGGGCGGACTCAAAGGCACTGCGATTACAAATGTAGTTCACTGCACAGTCATAATTCTTGGTTTGGGTTTGGTTGGCTACGTTGCCATGCAAAATATTGGCGGCTGGGAACAAGTTGTAAATCAAGCAAATGCTGCTTTGGAAACCTCGGGTAAAGACGAGGCGAAGTGGTGGAGCTTTACCGGTATAGGGCTTGCGACGATTATAGCTTTGTTCATTTCGGCAACAATCCACACCCCTGGTGCTTCCGTTTATGCTAACTATGCAAGCTCCGCAGCTAAACAAGAATACCTTATTCCGGGGTTCTTTTTAGCCGGTATTGTCGCCGCTATAATGCCCTTAGTTGCGGGTTTTATAGGAGTTTTGACCATGGCGACGTACGGCGCTGATAGTGGTTTGTCTAGCTATCTAAACATTGCTCAACTTGCTATTGATACAGGGCCAATACTAGGGGGTATAGCTCTAGCGGCAGTACTGGCGGCAGTAATATCCTCCGGTGCACCGATACTTTTGGCAAGCTCGACAATGTTTGTAAATGATTGGATTCCTGCCTCCAAAAATTACTCTGACCAGAAAAAGTTGAAGGCTTATAAAATCGTCACGGTGGTTTACGGCTCATCGGCAGCAGTCATAGCCTATGTTGGAAACATCACTTCAGTTTTACAACTGCTGCTTCTCGGCTTCGCTATGGTGGTTCCTCCAGCCATCGCTGTTACCTATGTTTTTTATTGGAAGAAAACCACTGAGTTTGCAGCATTTTGGGGTATGGTCGCCGGTTTTGGTGGTGGTCTTATCATGTGGCTTTTCAATACTTTGTTTAATGGCGTGGAAAATGCAACCGCCGGTGGCTTTGCTCAGTGGTGGTACGAGCTAATCAATATGCTTGGTGAGTGGCGGGACCCGTCGTTCTTGACACTAATGCTGCCGCTAATCATTATTCCAGTGCTAACAATTTTGTTCCCTAACTCAGCTGCAGATGATGAGAAGTCAGGGTCTTTTTACAAGCGGCTTGGGCGTATCCAAAAGAATCTTAGTTGGGCTTAACGCGTATAGGCAATAGCAAGTGATGTAATTAAATGCCGTCGCCTATCTCTCACTTTATCAGGTGGCACCGGCCCCTCAAACCCAACAACCAAAAAAGGAGCACTTAGTGCTCCTTTTTTGGTTGTGCTTATTCTAAATGGTGTTGTAATAAATACAAACTAGCGCTGTAGTTCTCCACTAGCTTGAATCAGAAACGGGCCAGGTGTCGCATAGCTTTTCTCAAGTAGGACACAAAGCTCTTCACAGGTGTCAGCGCGGCCTCCGGGAACCCCCATGCTCGCTGCCATAGCAACCCAGTCAATAATTGGATTGCTGATATCGAACAGGCTCGCAGCCGTGTCCCCCATTTCTTTGACGCCTATGCGGCCGTACTCGACATTGAGTATATTGTATTTGTTGTTAGCAAAGATCAGCGTCGTTACATTTAAACCTTCTCGTGCCTGCGTCCAAAAACTTTGGTTAGTGTAAGCAGCGCCGCCATCGCCTAATAAAGCGAGTACTTGTCGGTCTGGGCAGGCGAGTGCCGCGCCTATTGCACAGGGCCCACCTTGGCCGATTGCGCCACCTGTGAGGCTTAACCATGTATTGCGGGCCGCTTTTTGGCACATGCTATAGGCTGCGTTGCCACCACCAGAATCGGTAGTCACGATTACGTCCTCTGGCAGAGTCGCCGCGATGGACTGAATTATCGATACGTTGTGCAGCTCACCGGTAGGCTTGGGTATGTCCTCTTTTTGAAATCGTATGACCTCAGATGAGCTGGCATCCAAACGTGCAGCAAGTCGCTCCAAGGCATCTATCGCATCATCTTCCCGATAGCTAAGGCGGCTTACGTTACAGCCCTCTGGGATTAGTTGACCGGGAACGCCGCGATAGGCAAAAAAGCTCGCAGGAATTTGTCCGCCAACTAATATTAAATTATCAAATGACTCTAGTGCGGCAAGAATCTGTTCTGGAAAGTAGGGCAGACGATTTATTGCAACTCGTCCAGGGCCGCCATCTGCACGTCCAGGGAATGTGCCATTAAATAAGGTGCAACCGGTTTTGCTGGCGATCTTGCTGGCGAATTCCATCGCGACCTGGTCGCAGGCATGATGCTCCAACAGCATTGCAGTTTTGCCACCTTTCAAAATCGTACCTGCTACATTTTCAACAGTTTGGTCGTGTATTTTGCTACGCAGAGGCAGTGGATTTGGCTGCACCTTACCGGCTGAGTCACCCCATGCAGCATCTGCGCCCAAAATCAGGGTCGAGATTTGTCCGACAGTTCCTACGCTTTGACGAAGTGTTGCGGTAAAGGCGTCGGCACCGTCTTGGGCTAAGGTTTTTTCCGTACTGCTGGACTTTATCCAAGTAGAAAAATTTCTCGCCAAGGTATCGATATCGGAAGTGAGGGGAGCGTCATAGCCCACATGGAAATTTGGATGATTTCCGATAAGGTTAATTATTGGCGCGTTCGCACGGCGTGCATTGTGCAAATTGGCTATGCCGTTTGCCATGCCAGGTCCTAAATGCAGCAAAGTGGCTGCTGGTTTACCAGTCATTCGGCCATAGCCATCAGCGGCACCAGTAGCCACGCCTTCGAATAGCGCTAGCACCGAGCGGATGCGAGGCACGCTATCCAATGCTTGAACGAGATGCATTTCAGATGTTCCGGGATTGGCCATGCAGAGCTCTACTCCGCAATCGGCCAGTGTTTCAATCAACGCTGTAGCACCGTTCATGTTATTTTTCCTTTTTGGGTTGCGCGGCCGCGCGATGGCAGGTTTGACTTCACATAATAGCATTTTACCAATTAAACACTAATGCCAATAAGTAACGAAGAAAGAGAAGTTGTGTCTTATACCGTGGATCTTCTGCTGGGTATGGGTCCGGTCTATTCAAAGGGGATGTGTGGCGGGTTTGGTGTCTTTATTGATGGTTTTATGTTTGCTTTGATTGCAAACAATAATCTGTATTTGAAGGTTGACGGAGATAATCTTTGTGAATTTGAAAGTCTGGGTGTGCAGCCGTTTACCTATGAGGGATAAGGTAAGCCAATGAATTTGTCATATTACTAAGCGCCAGAGGAATGCATCGACGACGCTGAGCTGCTCACATAATGGGGTAATTCTGGTATTTGAGCCGCGCTGCGCGCGGCAGCTAAAAAGAATAAGAAAAAATAAATCTTAAGTCATCCAGCGTACGGTAATGCTTTTCTGGCGAAAGAATCAGGCAGCGAGCATGAAGACAGCAACTGGCAGTGCAGGGCATCTTGCTGGTGAAAACTCTTCGAAGTCAGGGCGCACAAGCGATAGGATTAGACATTGATGCCTCGCCAGCGCCCGATTGGGTTACCTCTATCGTGGATCCTCAGTTGGTAAAGCAAGCGATGGCAGGCGTAGACTGCGTTTTTCATGCAGCCGCCCTGCATAAACCTTATATCGTGACCCATTCCAAGCGAGAATTCACCGAAACTAATCTAAGCGGAACTCTTTGTTTATTGGAGGCTGCTGTTGCTGCTAAGACTAGCGCTTTTGCTTTTACCATTACCTGCAGCGTGTTTGGCGATGCACTTAGGCCGCTACGCGGTTAGCCAGCAGCTTGGATTACCGAGGCCGTGGTCCAATCGCATCAGAATATTTACGGATTAACAAAAGTAGCTGTCGAGAATCTTTGTCGGATAAGTAGTCGGCAATCGCACCTAAAAACTATTGCACTGGGCACCTTTAGGTTTTTCCCGTAGGAGGATGATGACAAAGCAAAGCGCCAGCTCTACAGCGATCAAAAACATAAAAACATTGGAATACTTATATCGGCGAGTTGAGCTTGTTGATGTTGTTGAGGCCCACCGTAAGGCCGCTGAGCATCTGAAGAACTTGAGGTTTGCGCCTTATATCATCAGTGCAACTAGTCCATTTTTAGAAGGAGATCTGGCGGTATTGAACACCGATGCCAGGGCTGTAATCGAGAAGAGAGTGCCTGAGCTGGCGGCTAGGTTTAAGCAGTTTGACGGGTCTGTTTTCCCTCAAATCGAGCGAGTATATATCAATGCCGTTATTCGGCGCGATTTAGGTTGGGAACCAAGATATGACGTAAACAGGATGTTAGCTGAAATTGTCGACGCCAAGCAGCCCAAAAGCATCATTTCGCAGCAAATCGGCTCCATAGGCTAACATGGTGAGGTCTTCGAAGAGGGCCCATTTCCTGTTCAAGACATTTGAGCTGCTTTATGCCGTAGCCAGACTTTTTAGCACTACAGCGGATGTCCTTTTTTCGGCTATTCGCATTTTTGATCTGGCGCTCAGATCCACTGCAGCTATTCACGCCAGTTATCAACACCTCACAATACGGTACTCTCAACGACTATGACTGCCAAAGCATGACAAATAAGGTAAACTTTGCCCCACTCGGCAATACCGTATTAGAAACTGGGAATTTACATGAAATTATATAAACTCGCATTAGCAACTGCAGTCAGCGCGCTGCTTGGTGGGGCGGTACAAGCCCAAGATTATGAAGTGCCCGAAACTCAGTGGGGACAGCCCGATCTACAAGGGGTGTGGAACTTTAGCTCAACTATACCCTTGGAACGTCCAGCTTTTTTCGCTGATAAAGCCTACTTGACTGAGCAAGATCTCGCTACGATCAAGGCTCGGACTGAACAAGGTTTGCAGGCGATTAACAATATAGGTGTCGGCGGCTACAATACATTTTGGACCGAAATGGGCGGCACCGGTGATAACCGAACATCCCTGATTATGTATCCTGAGAATGGCAGAATGCCTGATACTGTCGAAGGGGTTGCTATACAGGTTGGCGGTCTTGGTCCCGACGAGCCGGGCACTAGACCTACAAGAATGGTAGTTGGTGGCATTGCTAAAGACGGCCCGGAAGATCGCGGTATTTCTGAGCGTTGTATTGTGGGATTCAACTCAGGTCCTCCGTTCACACCGAATCTGTATAACAACAACGTGCAAATTGTTCAGGCTAAAGACACCGTAGTAATCATGACTGAAATGATTCACGACGCGCGTATTGTGCCGTTAACTGATAAGCCGGCCCTCTCTGGCGATGTGCGTTTATGGACAGGAGATTCAAGAGGTTATTGGGATGGGGAAACCTTAGTTGTAGAAACTAGGAATTTCAATAACTTGACTCAGAGCTTCGGTGTTTATGGGTCTGCTGAAGACAAGCTCCTCACCGAGCGATTCACTAGATCTGATGAGTTCACTGTTGAATACGAATTTACTGTCGAAGATCCGAGCACTTTTAAAGATAAGGTTGTGGCTATGGTGCCAATGTCTAAAGTTGACGGGCTGATGTATGAATATGCTTGTCATGAAGGCAACTACGGCTTGTTAAATACTTTGCGCGGAGAGCGTATTTCTGAGCAACGTGAAGCTGAAGGGGAGCAGTAATAGCTGCCCTTTTTATCAGTTAAATTATCAGTAAAAAAATTCATTTTTAAATGTAGTGACACCCTAGGAGTTATTTATGAAAACGAACGGCAAGCTATTCCTGTTAGCGGGAAGTTTGTTTGTCAGTGGTTTGGTAAATGCACAGAGTGCGACCGTGCTATACAATGAACGAGTTGTAGAAATAGACCAGACCCTGCCAGATGCTACTGAGCTTTGGATTACCCCGGAAGATTTGACCCGAGTTAATGATTTTGTATTAAAACCAGAAGGCGCATGCCTAGATGCTTTGTGTATCCCTGTCTTGCAAGACCGAGACAGTGACATGTTTGTGACTCGTCAAGACCAGGGTTGGTTTAATCTAACTGGTTTGGCAGATAAGCTTCAGCAAGCCTACGCTACAGATTTTTCTGATGGTGTTTGGAGCTTTGGAGCGATGCCATTAGAGCGTCAGTCTTTCCTTCGCGGCGCGCAAGCTCCTGATTTTGCGCTTGAAGACCGAGACGGAAATACAGTTCGCTTGTCAGATTTTCGCGGCAAGAAGGTGCTATTGTTAACTTGGGCTTCTTGGTGAGGCTGTAGACTTGACGTGCCCGTGTGGCAAGTAATCTACGACGAACTAAAAGACCAAAATTTTGAAATTATCTCTGTTGCCCAAGATACCGGTGGCGAAGAAGCAGCGGGTCCGATATTCGACGCCGCCAATGTAAGTTACACCGCGTTAATTGACGTCAACCATCACATAAGTGCGCTTTATAACTTAGTCAACGTGCCCTCTGGCGTTTGGATTGATGAAGAAGGTAATGTTAAGCGTATCAATGAAGGTACCTATGCTAAATCCTATATGAACGGTGCTTTCGGTACTGATGAGTATGTACCTATCGTGAGAGACTGGGTTGCCAAGGGTGATGACAGTCAGCACGTATGGGATTCTGAAAAGATAAAAAACAGTATTGTACGGCGCACCCCTGAAGCTGAAATGGCAGCGCCTACTTTTCGCTTAGGTACTTATTATTTCAGTAATGACAATGAGGCTAAAGCTGAACAGTACTGGACGATGGCGCAAGAGCTTGACCCAACAAGCTGGAATTATTTACGTCAGGATCTGATGTATGAAGAAGGCGGTTCTGCAGGCCCTGCTTGGCAGCAGCGGGTTCAGGATGTTCAAAAAGCTGGTGGTGATTACTATGCACCACTTGAAATCGAGGCGTCTGATTCGACCGACAACTAGTCGTTCAGACACCCTGCTAAAAAAGCCGGCATTAGCTGGCTTTTTTTTGATTAAGATTTCTTCAATGTCTATTATTTTCTTATTAGAGCGTTAGGATCCGCTGTTCAGATCCTATTCAGCGTACGTGCATTAATCAAATTCTGTTAGCGATAACGCGTCGCTGCAGCCTTGCCTAGCAAAATCCACGTAAACCGGCTGCACTTTATTGACGTGTTTATCGTAGATCCCCGCTCATCTATGGCGGATGGCGGATGGCGGATGGCGGACGGTGGGTGGGGATTTTTTATGCGCTAGATTTAGTTGTCGCACCGAGATCAGATTGCACGGCTGGCCTCTATTTTAGAATAAACAATTTCTTATCGAGGATGTTAGGTGAAAAACTTTGCTTATCTGGTTTGTTTATCAAGATTTTAACCTAGCTTTCTGACCTAGCTTCTCGATCAGCCTTGCCCACTAGTATTGTCTTTCTTTGATAACCCTTCAACTCTGACCGTAGAGATAATAAGTGAGCTGAGGTATCAGCTAAAAAAGAACTATTCATGCCGCAAAGCACTAACCTTTTTTAGATTAGTACTCTAACTATGAAAGCGCGAACGAATAAAACCAACTGGCAAATTCTCCCCATAAAATTGCCAAGGTTCTATGAAGAACAGCGCCAGTATTGGCAATTGAGTGGCTAGGCAGATATAACGCATCGGTAAAAAGACATCCGTGCGTTTATTTGTGTTCCTGTCCCAATATGCCAGCGCAGATATCAACAGATCGGTGGCGGCGAAAGTGATAAACACGCCCGCGAGTTGAAATACAGAAAATATTGGTGCCAGTGTATACATGATAAGACGATTGAATATGGGGTCGATCATTGGCATGGCGGTGCCAATCATCCAGCGTCCATGTACCTCAGGGACTTTGCGATTTTTTATGGCGCAGCCGTAAATGATAAGGAACTGAGGCAGCAAAAATAATTGCAATGCGAGAACTAAGCCGCCAAGGGGTGTGCCTAATCGAGTGCCGAGTGAATAATGGGCAAGCAAAACTGTTGTTAGAGCAATGAATGGCACCAAGGCATAGGAAGCTTTTCCAAGCATGCGGTGCAGGCTTCGCTGCTTAGTCCTAAAAAAAGCAGCTTGGGTTACTAACATGAAAAGCCAGGCGAACATGGCGATGCCGTGTAAATGGTGCACGGTAACGGAGGACGAGAGATCTCGAATAAAGAAATTGTAGCTAAACGCTACTATGGCAAAAGGAATAAAACCGGGGAAAAATAGACGCTATTATCTTGTAAGGCATTAGGTGTGCTCATGCTAGCTAGCCTCTTAATTTTATTGGTGTTTGGCAGCTAACGATAAAGTCTCATTTTAAAAATAATTGGGAGTGCGCGCTCAGCTTTCCCTGAACACAAGCGCTACACTAGAGTTGGAAACAAGAGTTGGAAACAAGAGTTGGAAACAAGAGTTGGAAACAAGAGTTTGAAACGGGGTTAGACCAAAGCCACTGAGCAATAACGGTTTAAAAAAAAGAGTGATAGGGTCCGTCGATATGGTCTAGCTATAGAGTCTGACTAACAATCGACCACAG
>JBLHVT010000030.1:0-30232 GCA_047628735.1 Glaciecola sp. | reverse complement strand
TATTTTTGTTATTCACTTATTGCCACATGTTTACTTTTTACCTGCCCAATTCTCTCGATGCTAACGGCTGTTTACTGGGCCCTGAACAAACGTCAAATTACATCTTCCGTCCGAATTTACCCTTCCATAAAATAGTCACTCTGTTGAGCATTCTAACTGACTCGCACTTAGCGCAGTAATACCTATAATCTTATGAACTTCACATCAGCGGAGGCTCAACTTATTCGGGAATGGGCCAAACTGATCACCTAAGACATCCCACTTTAGACTCCTACGCGTCGAACAAGGTGGAATGTTATACTCACCGTTGAGGCTGATCGCGAACTTGATAAAGCTATCATCTCGAAAGTCGCTATTTTTGCTGTTCTTCTATATTAATAGCCCAATTTAAAGGTGGGCCATTAATATGTGGTTCATGAAAAGCACATTAATACATAGAGCAGTTAATATTTCGGTAATAATTAGTCCAATGCACGCAGCTCCTGTACAAAAATCTTTCTATGGCCGAAAACAGTGTTTTTGCCTTATCTCTCTATGTCTAAGTCTGTGCCTAAACACGGTTAGTTTAATAGCAGCGCCAAGCACTAATTTGACAATCAACGGGGCCACAGACCTACTAGAGAGGAATTTACGAGCCCATATTGACATCCCAACCGCTAACTGCAAAACGTCACAGGCTCGACTTAATCGGTTCATCCCTGGAATAAAACAAGATGTCGCTCGAGCCGCTAGGGCACTGGGGTACTATCTGACAGAAAGCACCGTGAATTTCTCAGAAATCGAATCTTGCTGGGCCCTTAATGTTGATATCAGCCCCGGTGAGCCGGTTTTGCTGTCTATCATAGATATCGATATTCGCAGTGACGATCGCCTGTTTCGCGATGTCCTAAATAGCCTGCCGCTAGCCACAGGTGATCAGCTGAATCAAAAAAAATATGAACAGATTAAAACCAATCTCAGCTCAAGAGCGGTAGAAGTTGGCTTTTTTGCCGCGCGATTTGAAAAATCACAGCTGCTGCTGGACTTAGAAGAGAAAACTGCCCAAGTCGCCATAGACTTCAATCCTGGGCACCGCTATCGATTTGGCGCCGTGCAACTGGAACCTATAAATTTTTTATCAGAGGACTTCATTCGTCGATTCGTGGAATTCGAGGAAAACGCTTATTACTCCTCCGATGCGCTCATCAATCTGCGTAACTCCCTCAGCGAGAGTCAGTATTTTGCTAATGTCACTGTGACGCCAGCACTAAACACCAATCAGGGTAGCAGCATACCCATTAATGTCGCTTTAGAGCCTCGCCCTCAGCGGGTTTACTCCGCTGGCGCTGGCCTGACCACGGATATTGGCCCCAGAGTTAGTTTGAACTATGAGAACCGGTACTTTAATCCAAACGGACACAAATTAGAATTAGGCTCTCGCGCTTCGCCCATAGAGCAATCTGCGGATTTGAGCTACACAATTCCTCTAGCAAAACCTGCTACCGAGAGCATTCGTTTTGCTGGCGGCATTCTCAGAGAAGACAACGACACCTTTAAAAACTTAACGTATAAAATAGGCTCGGTGTATAGCTTTATCAATCCATCAGAATGGCGGCAGAACTACTCGATAAATTTTCAACACGATGAATTCCAGATTGCTGACCTAGACGAAGTTGCCGACCTGCTTATCGGCGGCGTTAGCCTTGCCAAAACCCAAGCCAATGATGCCCTCTATCCAACCAAGGGCTGGCGCCTTTTTGGCCAAATAAGAGGAGCCTCCTCGTCCTTATTCTCAACAGAGACATTTCTACAGTTCAATCTTAACGGCAAGTTGATTACAACGTTAGGGCCAGGCCGTTTGCTTAGCAAGTTCGAGCTTGGCACTACTCTGGTTGATGATGGCTCGAAATTGCCAGTCTCTGTTCAATACTTCGCCGGCGGCGACCAAAGCGTTCGTGGTTACAGGTATCAATCGCTAGGGCCCAAGAATGACGCTGGCGACGTCCTTGGCGGCAAGCACCTTATCGTGGCAGGAGTCGAATATGACTTTTCTATCTTTCCCGATTGGAAGCTGGCGGTATTCGCTGACGCCGGTAATGCCTTCTCTGATTTTGGTGAACTGGAATTGAAGAAAAGCATCGGTCTGGGTGTGCGCTGGCTCTCCCCTATAGGACCTATTCGGGTGGATCTGGCCTCGGCGCTAGATGAAGACAATAAATTTCGCGTGCACATCACCATGGGTCCTGACCTATGAGTGACAGTTTCATAAAGAAACATTGGCACAAGTTTGCTCTTGCGGTCACCGGACTATTGTCCCTACTGCTCGTTACACTGGGCGGAATTAGTTTTGTGTTAAATACGCAAACCGGCACGCAATGGGTTATATCCAAACTGAGTGACAGCTTAAACAGTGACCCTGCGCAAACCGTAGCCCTTGAGGAGGTCTCAGGAACGCTATTCCGAGGATTATCGTTCGACACGATAAACATTGCGAATGCCTCTGGAAACTTCCTCATCGAAGACCTCAGCACTTCTTGGAACCCTTTTTCTTTGCTGGGCGGGCAGCTGCTACTATCTGATTTGGATATTTCGACTATAACAATAAATTTGCTTAGCCAGAAAAGCCCTAAACCTAGCCAAGAATTCAGCACTGTTAAAAACCCTTTCCAATTAGGCGCTGCAATTGAAAGCCTGCAGATCAATAAGATTGAGGTGAACAGTGGCGGCGAAAAGCAAACGATACACAATATCAAGCTAACTGCCGAACTTAGCGACCAGCAACTTAACTTAAGCAAGTTAGCGCTTAATACTGAAGAAGTTACTTTATCGGGGAGTATCATCTTGGGATTTGCTGACTATCAGCCGCTGCAAGCTACCCTCTTTTGGGACTACGACACAGCGATTAACAACCAGACACCAGAGCTTGCAGGGCAGCTAGAATTGCGGGGCGACCTTCGTTCTATGCAAGTTGAGCATCAACTACTTTCTCCTTTCATAGTGCAGTCAAGCGGCGCGTTCATTTCAGGATTATTCGATGAAGCTCTAGCATTCGAATTAACTCATACCATAGACAGCTTGGTGTTGCCCGTGCAGCCTCCATCGCAGTTTGAGCTGAGGAATGTTGAATTAATCTCTAACGGTAATTTGTCAGAACTATCCCTCAATTTGCGATCGACCTTGTTAAGTGAACTTTTTCCCGCCGTAGCCATTGCCTCACAGGCGCGCTATGAAAACTCAAAAATTGATATTGACGCCTTCTCTCTTGCTATCGCAGATGACTCAATTTCAGGAACAGCAGTTCTAAACTGGGCCGGAACAACCCAGCTTACTGGCAGCTATGTCGTCGATATAGAAAACATAGATTCGATCATCGAATTGCCAGAACAACTCGATCTATCGCGCCTGTTTAGCGCCGGCACGTTTGAGTCGAGTGTCTTACAAGAAGGGGTTGCCGGTGAATTAGTTATTCAGCAGCTGACGGGGCAACTGGGGGTTTATCCACTAGAGGGGCAAGGCTCTATAAAGCTTAATGATGGTGCCCTAGAGATAAATCAACTCCAGCTCATAACCCAAAGTAACGAACTACTTTTAAACGGCATATATGCAGATAAGCTGGACTTTAACTGGGAGGTAACTGCAAACGCCTTACAAGAAATACTTGTTGATCTGTCCGGCGAGCTATCCGGCAAAGGCAGCTTAACAGGCGATGTTTCTTCGCCTGATATTCAAGGAAATCTGTCTGGGCGCAACCTTGCTTACCTCGACACATCCATCGACAAGTTTGATCTCAGTTTTGCACGAATCGCCGGCCGGATTCAAAGCCAGCTAGATGTTATCTCTCTAGTTTATGCAGATGATTCCCGAACTGAGAAACTCTCCTCCTTAAACTTAAGCATTACAGGGAGCGAATCTGCCCATCAGATCAATCTTGCCGCAAACTCAGATTATGGAGACATAAAAATAGAGCTCGCAGGAAGCCTGCCCAACCCGAGCATTGCATCTTGGCAGGGGACATTATTGAAAGCATCTGCAGAGACAGTATTAGGTAGTTGGGCAACTAGCGCCGCGTCCTCACTCGAGGTTTCTGATTCCATAATAGATATTGGGAGAAGTTGTTGGAATCAACAACAAACAATGGCGTGCTTTTCCGTGCGGCGCACCGAAAATGGAACGTTACGAGTCGCCAGCAGCATCGATGGCTATCCATTAACAATATTTAATGAAGGCGTTAATGCTAGTTTTTCCTCAAACTTGGAAGCCACAGAGTCACAGTTGATTTTATTGCCAAAGCTTCCTGCCGGCGTCACCGTCGACGGAGCCGTTAGCGGTAATTTATCGATAGCGTTAGAGCCAGATAGCGACCCGATCATTGACTTCACATTGAACAGCAATGACGCGCACCTTCTAATCGCTGCCCAAGAAATTGCTGGACAGATAAGCAGTGAGAGAAATAACCCGGAAGACACCCCTGTGACTCTCCAGGAATATTCAATGGAAGCTTTTACCTTGGCAGGAAACTCTGCTGAGGGTCTGTGGCAGCTAAGCGCAGACGCCGCATTTCTAAGTGAGAACATAGACGACAGTGGAACAAATGTCAGAGGTGATTTAAGCGCAGAGCTTACCGTAGATCCAAATCAAGCTCTGACAGGCAATATAACCGCCGGACTGGAAGATCTCAGGTGGCTGGCAGCCTTTGTCCCCGAATTCTCCAACATTGAAGGGGCTTTAAATGGCCAAGCGAATATTAGCGGCAGCATCAGCGCCCCTGCGGTCACAGGAATCCTGACATTAGAAAATGCAGCGGTATCATTCGACAGACTGGGCATCTCTGTTAACGACATTTCGGCCGAAATTAAAAGTCTAGATTCGGTATCCATACAGATCGTTGGCTCGGCAGGTTCTGACTCAGGCACTATTCAGTACCAGGGACAGTTACTCGACGCCTTAACCGAAGCGCGGGTATTATCAGCCCAAGTCACTGGCAGTAATTTCCAGTTGATTAACATTCCCGATTTACAACTTAAAGTCTCTCCTGCTTTAACCTTGTCAGCAAATTCGGAAAAAGTTGAGTTAAATGGAAGTCTAAACGTACCAGTATTCAACTTAAGCCTCGAGGAATTACCAGAGTCCGCAATTGACGTATCCAGAGATGTGGTGATTGTGAAGTACCCTGTATCTAGGCCTGACTTGGCAAGGTCGCTGGCAACACCTGATACCAGAGTTTTTGATATTCCGCTGTCAGGAACTGTTGATATTTCATTAGGTGAGGAAGTTAGCTTTACCGGTTTTGGTATCAAGACAAAACTTGCTGGCAACTTAAATATTCAGCAATCAGCTACGGGTTCTAATCTTACTTATGGAGAATTAAATCTTGTCGACGGTGAGTATCGAATTTACGGTAGATCGCTCCTCATCCAACAGGGTAAGTTCCTCTTTTTCGGTTCCTATGACAACCCAGGAATTGATGTTAAAGCGACCCGAGAAGTTAACGAGCAAACAGTTGGGGTGCTAATGAATGGCACGTTGAAGAATATAAACAGCCAACTGTTTTCAACTCCAGCGCTGGCCGATAGCGATATCATTTCAGTACTTGTGACTGGACGCCCTTTCTCTGAGATAGGACAACAAGAAGGGGACGGTGATGCCGTACTTAATGCTATTACTAGCCTAGGTTTAAGTCGCAGTAAAGGTCTAACCAATCAGGTCAGGAGTAAACTGGGCCTTGATGTTCTCGCTGTTAGCAACTCAGGCAACATTAATAACAGTGTTCTCACAATAGGAAAGTACATCACGCCAGAGATTTTTGTACGATATGGCGTAGGCCTATTCGACAGTCAGTCTAAAGTGGCTGTTGATTACTCAATTACCGATCGTATAAAACTTCAGGCCGAATCAGGTGAATTCCAAAGTCTTGATGTTATCTATTCGGTAGAACAGTAACCAATCAAAACCATTTGGGCAGCCGACACTCCTACTAGCGCTAGACAAAAGAAAAAAATGCATTTCTCATATCAACTCCCGGAACACTGCCTACATTAATGCCCAAAAGCCAGGTTAAAAACCCCTAGGGTAAAAATATAGCAGCCACTACCGACGGCATATAGAGGTTCTTACTCATTTTATCGGCCAGAGCATTAGTCAGTTCGTCTTTAGTAATCTGTGCCGGCTCACGAATAGAGTCGATATCTTCTTTGTAGCGAATCACCCGGTCTGGTGACTCTTGAATGTGTCGCCTGTGAGAAAGGTCCAGCCAAGGTTGATAAGATGTGCGCAAGGCTGTGATCACATCTCGCTGGGCGGTAGATAACGCCGGAAAAGAACAACTCTCTCTTTATCTTAGTGGCTGAATTGGGAACTCAATAAATTTCAAGCCGTGACCGAGCATAGTTAGTATAGCGGTGAAATCCCCTCCGGCTTTGGATTTCAGTAAGTATCCTGCAATATTCTGATTGGAAGCTGTCAATCTATCTTGCGGGCTTCAGAAGTTGTAAGTACAAATACAATTGATGCATGTACTTAGGGTCACAGCGCAGTTCGGTTAAAAACACATGGCTATTAAGATGCGCCGTATTGATAGCTCTTACTTTTTCAATTAATCCGTTCTTGCTCAAAGCCCTAACTCTTTTCAGGCTGCGAACAATCCGTCAGACTTGATGGCTATGAAAAAAATAGCCTTGTACTAGTTCAACTGAGTTCTCCTTTAAAAGACTAGCGGCTTTGTTTGCGTTATCGTTAGCGGCAGATATTATTGGCATCGGCGACTTAACGATTGACGCAGTCAAATTGCAACAGGGGCGACTACATAGCCACCTTAAACTAGAACAGCGCAACAACAAAAACTGTTGCCGCGCTGTTATTTACAGCTCTACAGCAGTTTCTAATCGCTAAGTGGAATAAAAGCCAAAGCGAAGTTTCCATTCAGTGGTATTACTAGTTGGTTTTGCACCGAGTCGTAACACATAGAAGCAGCGCTTGGGATACCTTCAGCAATCAGCTGCGCTTCTTGCCCTGGCTCAATTTTGGAGACACTTCCATAGCGAACACTGCTTACATATTTGGTGCCATCATCGAGAACCACAACACCATCGTTACCGCCCTCTACTGCATATTCAGTCTTTATCACTGCTCCATTTAAGTCATAGGTAATGACTGCATTGTCGCCAATGTTCACGACCACCACATTGCCCTGTGTATCAATAGCAACACCGTTAGGAATTGCCAGTGGCGCACCTTCAGCGAACAAAGAGACAACATCATTGGCTGTCACCTTATAAACTACCTGTGGATTGTTGGAGTTCGATGTGTAAACGGTGCCATCTTCGGTTACCGCAATACCGTTTAAGATAGTTGAACCAGGAACAGGCACTGACTTAAGCGGTCTACCTGACGCCAAATCGAAAGATCGGACATGGCCTGTATCGACAGTATAAAGAACGCCATTTTTAATCGCGCTTCCTAATGGCTGATGTAATTCTAAGCCGTCACGAGTAACTCCTATCCATTTAGGTGTGTGCACGCTGCCATCGGGATTGATTAAGGATACAAAACCATCATTTTCCGTTCCATCGCCACGCTCACCATTGTTCATAGCAAGAATAAGGTTTCTCTGCGGATCAAAAGTACAACTTTCTGAAAAGTGAAAACTACCGAATACTTTTACATTGTCCGACATAAAGGTTCTGGCGCCGCTTTCATTTACCGAGCTAATAGGATCCCCGGTTTGAAATTCCTGCGCTGCTGCCGTCGAAAAAAGATACGTTGACGCGACGCAAGTTAACGCAATTACTGGTAGTAGCTTATTTACAACATGGTTCATTTAAAAAACTCCTTTAAGGGTAAAATTTTATCTTACATTACTAACTAAACAACTAAATAACTAATAGAAATGCTAACTATAAATAGCCATGACTTTTGGCTGAATTACTTAAGACTGAAGAACTTAAGACCAGCTTAGCGCCGCGGCCACTAAACACAGAACGTCAAATCTCTTAAATGCTCGAAAGGTTTATCTCCGATCGCATTGCCAGCCTATTGCACAGCGCTTCGATACTTAGCAAACCAAGCCAAAATATTGTCTACCTTCGCAATCAGGTTTGAAGGGCGCGCGGCTATGCCATGAGATGATTCAGGTATTCTAACTAAAGCCGAATCAATACCACGCATTTTTAAGGCCTGATAGTACTGCTCTGACTCAGGCATCGGGGTTCTCATATCCGACTCCCCTGTAATTAACATTGTAGGGGTAGATACATTGCCAACAAGTGACAGCGGCGAGCGTTCCCAATAGGTTTCATAATCCTCCCAAGGCGGCTTTTCAAACCAGTAACTAGCGACAACTTCTGGTATGTCTGTATACAAAGTCATACTCGCCCAGTTAATAACCGGCTTAGCAACCGCCGCTGCAGCAAAGCGATCATTTTTACCGATTATCCAAGCGCTTAGTACCCCGCCCCCTGAACCTCCTGTCACAAAAAGTTGGTTCTCATCGATAAATCCTTTAGAGATAACAGCGTCAACTCCAGACATTAAGTCATCATAATCTTGACCGGGGTAGTCATAGTGAATTTCATTGGCGAAGTCAAAGCCATAGCTAGTTGAGCCCCGTGGATTTGTGTATAAAACCACGTAGCCGGCCGCCGCATATAGCTGTACCTCAACTGAAAAATGTGGTCCATAGGCTGTAAATGGTCCGCCGTGTATTTCCAGCATTAATGGATATTTTTGAGTAGGGTCGAAATCAGGTGGGGTTACTAGCCAACCCCAAACATCATGATCCCCAACAGAAGAGCGCCAGCTAATTTCCTCAACCTCGCCCAATGTTTTGTGGCCAAGCAAATCTTCGTTAAGACCGGTTAACTTAACCGTCCCTGTGCCATTAAAAAAGCCAAGATCCGCTGGGCGCTGCTCCGAACCAGCTGTATAAGCAATCGTTCCATTTCCTGCGACTGAAAAGGAACCGCTAGTGTAAGGCCGACTGATGCCAACGCCTCCTACATCTTGGACCAGCAGCTGCACATCACCCGCCGAAGAAAGAGTCGCTATATTTTTTTTACCAAAGTCATCGTAACTAATCATTAGCTCGGTTGAGCTGCCTGCCCATCTAACAGCGTTAACTGACCGATCAAGCTTAGAGGTCAAATCTTCAATCGAGCCGTCTGCCAAGTCCATCAAGCTAACCACGGAGTTGTGGTAACCCATCTTTTTGTCCTCAAAACCAAGGAATACTAACTTAAGCCCATCGGGTGAAAAACTTGGCGAGTGTTCAGGACCATCGCGGAAAGTTAATTGGTTCATGCCTCCATTGAGAACTGAAACCGACCAAAGATCTCTATTTTGGCCTTTTAAGCGCCAATCAGAATTGCGGTTACTAGACAGCACGATACTTTCGCCATTGGGGGCCCATGCTAATGTTCCTCGATGATTGAAATCGCCAGCGGTAATCTGTCTTGGACTGCCTGCGTCCGCCGGAATAACAAAGATGTGATCGTATCCCGGCTTTAAGTAGCCTTTACCGTCTGACCGATAATTCAACCTTTCAATTACAATTACCGGCGGCGCCCACTGCGCGCCTTCGGGTTTTGACGGAGGAGTAGCCAGCGATTCACTTTCGCTTTTAACCAAAGCCGAGAATGCCAACATTGACCCATTCGGCGACCAAGTCAATTGACTGGGAGTCTCCGCTAGATTGCTCAATAGCGCAGTTTGGCCCGTGTCCATCCAACGAACATAAAGCTCCCAGCCACGACCTTCTGAATTTGAAATATAGGCCACCCGATCTCCAGAAGGCGACCACCGAGGACTGGTATACGACTGCGCACCAGAAAGCAGCGGCCGGTGGTTCTCTCCATCGGTGTCCACAATCCAGATATTGGATCTAGCTCGGTCTGTCATAATGTCGTTTGATTGCCTAACATAAACGATTTGATTTCCAGCTGGTGATATTTGCGGGTCAGTTACCACCTCTAGCTCGAATACATCGATGTTTCGAAAACGGCCTGTGGTCGACTCTGAGGCTAATACAAAAGGAGATAGGCCAAAGATCAATAGAAAGGCTGGCAGTAGGCGCAACATACGAATTCCTTTAGTGAGTTGATGTAACAAACAAAAAGCAGGGTAGCCGCTGGTGCAAATACCCACTATAACTGGCGAAGACTTAAAAAGAAGATGAACATAACACAGGACCTTAGGCACTCAAACAAGAGATAAGCAGGCTAAACTGAAGATAAATCGGCTTAATTTGTGCCACAAAAACTAGTGAACTAAGAGTTGTTAGTAAGCATTTACTTTTATCCACCTTAAAGCGCCCCTTATTGGCGCAAAATTCTAAGGCAGTGAAGAAATTAAATGCCTACTAAGGCGCCAAAGCCCGAGCTTTAAACTCTTTCGAGTATTGAAATATACTATATATGTTATTAAATCAGACAGTTGGGATTATTTATGAACACTTTCCTGCGCGCGCCTAGAGTTTTATCCAATCTTGGCGCATTTATTGAATCTATTCATAGCACGAACCAAACAGTAGCAAAATAAATGCCCTTATTAGTCTTCACAGATCTAGATGGCAGCCTCATGGAGCACGAAACCTACTCTATAGAGCCCGCCAGAAAAGTTTTGCAAACCCTAAGGTCTAGGGGAATATCTGTCGTCATTAATTCCAGTAAAACAGCCCGAGAAATCGAGGCTGTGCAAAAGCTGCTGGGACTCACCGCGGCCTTCGTGAGCGAAAATGGTGCGGCACTGTGCTTACCTCAAGCTAATGAGGTTCACGAATTTGGGCAACGACGGGACCATTGGCTAGAACAAGTTCATCAACTAAGGGCTCAGGAGAACTATCACTTTACTGGCTTTTATGACTGGACGGCTCTCGAAATTGGTGAGCTAACCGGCCTCAATCAAGAGCAGGCTAAACTCTCCAAAATTCGCCAATACAGTGAACCCATACTTTGGCGTGATTCTGTTGCCGCTAGAGCCCGGTTTGAGCAGCAGCTCGGGCAGCTTGGACTTAGATTACTGGAAGGGGGTAGATTTCTTAGTATTCAAAGCCACTATGACAAAAGCCATGCGATGAGTTGGATGATAGAGCATCAATCTACAGCATCTGAGGATGAGGCACTTATCACTGTAGCTCTTGGCGACAGTCCCAATGACGAGGGCATGCTCAACCGTGCAGACATCGCGGTTGTCATCAAGTCCGCAAAA
Source organism: Glaciecola sp. (assembly GCA_047628735.1). GTDB lineage: Bacteria > Pseudomonadota > Gammaproteobacteria > Pseudomonadales > Pseudohongiellaceae > UBA9145. The sequence goes on along the minus strand of JBLHVT010000030.1, from coordinate 19,054 downwards.
TCTGAGCTCTTAACTATTAGTGGCCCCAAAAAGGTAATCAGAACCAAGCGCCCTGGCCCAGCTGGATGGCAAGATGCGATGACGGAAATTCTAACGCTCTACGATTCAGGGCAACTTAACGGCATGGGCAATCATGCGCAACACTAACCTAACAACTCTATAAAAAAGGGAAAAAGCATGGGTGATTTCCATCAGAACGGCATCATTACTACGCTGCACAATTTAGGACAGCGACCAGTTGAACATATGGAGAACGAGCTTAACAATTTTAAAGCTGAGTGCCCGATGGGGCTTGTCCTACCCTCATTATTTTCTGAACTCGAAGGACCCGCACTTTCAAATATTGTCCAAGAACTAACCTCGGTGCCTTACCTCGACGAAATTGTCATTGGTTTGGACCGAGCAGATGAAAAACAGTACCGCTTTGCATTAGATTATTTTTCCAAACTGCCACAGCATCACAGAGTATTATGGAATGACGGGCCGAGGCTTTTAGCGATTGATAAACAACTTCAAGAGTTAGGCTTGGCACCAACCCATTTAGGCAAGGGTAGAAACGTATGGTATTGCTACGGCTACGTCTTGGCGTCCGGCCGCGCTAGGGCTGTTGCTCTGCATGATTGTGACATCCTTACCTATGACCGAAGCCTTTTAGCTCGTCTTATTTATCCTGTTGCGAATCCGAATTTTAGCTATGTTTTCTGCAAAGGTTACTATTCCAGAATCGCAGGAAATCGAATTGGCGGCCGCGTTATGCGCCTGTTTGTAACCCCTCTGATTAAAACCTTAAAGAAAGTGAGCGAACAAGACGAATTTTTAGATTACCTCGACAGCTTTCGCTACCCGCTAGCGGGTGAGTTCTCAATTCGCTCGGATGTTATTAACGACCTGCACATACCAAGCGATTGGGGTTTAGAAGTTGGTGTGCTATCGGAAATGAAGCGCAACTATGCCGAAAATAGACTGTGCCAGTCCGATATTGCTGATGTTTATGATCATAAGCACCAAGACCTCTCCGCTGATGACACTGAGAACGGACTATCTAAAATGACCATCGATATAGCGAAGGCCCTGTTTAGGAAACTTGCTACCAATGGTGATGTCTTCTCAACCGAGAAATTTCGCACCATCAAAGCAACTTATTACCGCATCGCATTAGACTTCATCGATACTTATCACAACGATGCTATTATTAATGGCCTAGAGTTTGATAGACACAAAGAAGAGATGTCTGTGGAACTATTTGCCAGCAACATCATGACCGCTGGCGATCACTTCCTAGAAAAACCTATGGACAAGCCGTTCATCCCAAGCTGGAACAGAGTAATCAGCGCAATACCTGACATACTCGATCAGCTTAAAGCTGCCGTAGAGAAAGATAATGGGGAATTTAAAAATGAGACAAGGTAAGGCAGGGTAAGCATTAATCATGGAAGAACAAGATAACCCTAAAAAAGAATTAGAGCACCGAGTCCGCGAGCATTTAGCATTTATCTATCCTACGCTGGATGACGATTCTTATCTGTCGCAGTTGATTGCAGAAATGAGTCTTGGGCGCAATTTACAAATCCCTTCATCTCATCATAACAACTGGGACGAAACTGACAATATACTAATTACCTATGGCAATAGCATCATGAACAATGATGAATTGCCGCTGCACACACTTCATAAATTTCTGAATGATCATCTGAAAGACAGTATCAAATCTGTGCATATCTTGCCCTTCTTTCCATTCAGTTCAGATGACGGCTTTTCCGTTATGGACTATTTGGAGGTCAATCCATCGCTAGGCGGGTGGGAGGATATTGAGGCAATAGGCAAAGACTACCATTTGATGTCGGATTTAGTGCTGAATCACATGTCCAGCCGCAGTAGATGGTTTGAAAACTTCAAAAAACAAGTGGATCCAGGGAAAGACTATTTTGCAGAGGCCAACCCAGACGACGATTACAGCGCAGTCGTCCGGCCAAGAAACTCTTCGCTTTTAAACAAAATCAATACAGCCGATGGTGAGCGACATGTGTGGTGCACATTTAGCCCAGATCAGGTTGACCTTAATTTCAAAAACCCTCATGTGCTGCTTGAGTTTGTAAAAATTATTAGAAAATACCTTAACCATGGCGTGGCGATCTTCCGGCTAGACGCAGTGGCTTTTCTTTGGAAAGAGCCCGGCACACCTTGTATCCACCTTCAACAGACTCATGAAATTATAAAGTTGCTTCGCACATTAATTGAACACTTCTTTCCTGAGGTGATACTTATATGTGAATGCAACGTGCCAAACAGAGAGAACCTCACCTACTTTGGTAATGCCAATGAAGCCCACATCATCTATAACTTTTCTTTACCTCCTCTGTTGCTATATACGCTTTTAAGCGGAGATTGCAGGCATCTTAAGACTTGGATGATGAGCATGCCGCCGGCGCAATCAGGTACGGCCTATCTAAATTTTATTGCTTCTCACGATGGTATCGGCCTGCGGCCACTCGACGGACTAATTAGTCACAGCGACCGCGATCAGCTAGTTGAAACAATCAAGAATTTTGGTGGTAAAGTCACTATGCGCAGGGCTCGCGAGGGCTACGACAAACCGTACGAACTCAACATTGCATTATTTGACGCGTTCAAAGGAACTATTGCTTCGGGCGAGGATGAATGGGGGTTGGAACGATTCATTTGTGCCCATGCCATCATGCTGGCATTGGAGGGGATTCCCGCGGTTTACATACAAAGCTTATTTGGTTCTCGCAATGATTACCGCAGGCTTGAACACACAGGCCGAAATCGCTCAATCAATCGCCATATTTGGCAGGTTGATGACCTAGAACAAACCCTCGCAGACAAAAATTCAACTCATGCTAAAGTCTTTGACGAACTTAACCGGCTCATCGACATTCGTAAACAGCAGAGTGCATTCCACCCAAATGCTACCCAATTCACCCTACATCTGGGCACTGAAGTCTTTGCCTTCTGGCGACAAAGTATGAGCCGAAACCAAAGTATTTTTTGCTTGAGCAATGTAACCGATCAAATCCAGCTGATTAACCTGACAGATATTAATTTGATCAGCACGGATTCTTGGAGGGATTTAATCAGCGACGAAAATATTGCAGATCTTGGCAGCCAGCTGCATTTACAGCCTTATCAAACGCTATGGATTAGCAACTTTTAGAAGCGCCCATCCCAGCTTCAATCAGCAACTATTGGTCCAGCTCTTCAAAACCTGCAGGCGGTCGACGATGAGTAACGAACTGTTCGTATGCATAAGCAAGCTCTATTAGAACCCCTTCCGAGTAGGGCCGTCCAGCAAACTGAAGTCCTGCGGGTAAGCGGCCATCCCAAAACCCCATAGCAACAGTGACCGCCGGTAAGCCAGCATCTGGCACCAGCATCTGGTTATTATCGCCTTTGTAACCTTCATCAGCTTCATCGATTTTTGCCGGAGGATTTGACCAGCTAGGATAAACCAGCGCGTCAAGATCATCCTGCTCCATAGCCGCTATGGCATTGGCCAGCAATTGATTGCGCAGAGAATTATTGGGCCAGGTATCACACTCTTCATCCCAATCGTCAGGATTAACGTGAAGAGGAAATTGAGAAAAATATTCCAACGAACTCTTGGTTTCAGCTGCGTAGTCACCGCTTGCCAAAGCATCATTCACATCAAGTAAGGGAGGATTAGGAAGGGTTGCAAAATACTGACCGACGTCGTATCTGAAACGACCACAAAACGGGATTTGCTCACTGATTATTTCGAAATCCACTATCTCTACAGGATCAATAATCGTAGCCCCTGCTGCTGTTAGGTCAATTAGCGCTTGGTAAAAAAGGGCTTTGATTTCTGAGTCTGCATCTTCGTGATCTACCAGCGCTCTAAAAACCCCTATTCTTTTACCTTGTAAGCCATCCAGATTTAAAAAATCTCTATAATCAGCTTCCCGTTTATCAGGTACCGTCAAGGAATCGGCCGGATCGAAGCCTGCCACCACATTAAAAATACGCACACCATCCTCTACAGTGCGAGTCATTGGACCTGCGATATCTCTATCGAAAACCAAGGGTATAATACCATCTCGGCTGGTTAGGCCAATGGTAGAGCGGATACCAAAAAGAGCAAGATGAGACGATGGACCACGGATAGAGTTGCCGGTGTCGCTGCCCATACCAACAAGCCCAAGACTGGCAGCAACGCCAGAGGCCGTGCCTCCAGAAGAGCCAGCGGGAACAAAGCCGATATCATAGGCGTTTGCGGTGCGACCGTAAGATGAAGAGACCGATTCTCTAGGACTAAAAGCCCACTCCGCCATATTCGTTTTGGCGAGAATGATTGCGCCTGCATTCCTCAGCTTTTTGATCATGAATGCATCATCGGACGGAATGCTATTTTTCAAGACAATAGAACCGCCGGTGGTCACCATGTCATAGGTATCATAATTGTCCTTAACCAGAACAGGCACACAAAACAGGTCCGGCTGTACCTTGCCTGCCGCTATTGATTGATCAATAGCATCGGCTACCCCAGTCGCATTAGCGTTAACTTGGGTAATCGCATTGATTCCTGACGATTTATCAAATATTTCAATGCGCTGCAAATAGCCATCAACTAATTCTCTACAGCTGATTTTTCCCGCCAAAATCGCGCTTTGCGATTTAGCAATTGTCGTCTCAACAAATTGAAATCTTTCAGATCCCGGCTCAATAGAACGCTCGTTCATACATCCGCCAAAAAATATAGTCAGCAAAACTAAAAGTCCTATTCTCGTATAATTAGGGTGGCCCATAATTTAATTTCTCTTTTTTAGACTCGGTTTATATGACATAAATAGTTTTCAAAAACGACTAATTTAATTCCGGCTAGTTAGTTCTAGCACGAATAATCTTTACAGGTTTCAGCAGCACTTGACCAGCAGTATAACCTTCACCACTCACCTCATCAGACCTGACAGAGTTTATGCCGCGCACTACTTCCATTCCAGATACCACTGCGCCAAACGCCGCAAACCCTTGGCCGTCTGCGTTACGGGGCTGGCCAAAGTCCAATCCCGGCTGGTCGCCGATGCAGATAAAAAACTCCGATGAAGCTGTACCCACTTCGCCTCGCGCCATCGACAGCACGCCGTCTAAATGTGTGACACCCGTCTGCTGGGTTGTTTCGTGCGCAATGGCTGGCAGCGGACTGATCCGTTCATTAAGCCCACCCTGAATTACTTCGATTTTTGGACTTCCATTATCATTCGCAAAAGTTACCACCCGATAAAACTCTGCGCCATCAAAGTAGCCTCCCGCTACATGCTCTAAAAAATTAGCAACCGTTATCGGCGCGGCGCCGCCGTAGAGCTCAATATCAATTGTACCTAAACTTGTTTCCATTGTGACGCTGGCAGTAACAGCATGGCTCGTTGCTGCCAATGCAGACCCAGTAAAGCCAAGCCCAAAAAATGCAACCAGCAGCCAAACCTTCATCAACTGCTTAAGTGAATTGTTCATAAAGGATTTCCTTACAATTATGGCGCCTAATCAAGGTGTGCAGAGACAGACACTAATTAATAACCCGTATACCTGCTCCAAGCAACAACTGAGCGCTTCTGTTATAGACATTCATATGTGGCCAGTCTAAGCTTATTTTTTGATTCCATCCACAGTCAATGCTAACGGAGAAAAAGCATGTTCAGACAAGTACTTGCCATTGCAACGCTATGTTGCCTCATGAACACCACACAAGCCCAAACTGGTTCAACTGGCGCTGTAGCGCTTCCAAATATCACTATCTATCACTTGGAAGGTCGCCGATCAGAACGCATAGTTTGGTTGATGGAAGAACTCGAACTCCCTTATGAATTGGTTTACACACGCGGTGATCTTGGAGCGTCTATGGCGGCGATAAGGGCACTTGGTCACGAAATGCCAATGGCTCCGACAGTCGTTTACGGCGACCAAATAATCGTTGAGTCTGGCGCCATTATGGAACTGATTTTAGACAGGCATGCACCTGAAAAGCTCAAGCCAGCCTTAGATAGCGATCAGTATGTAACCTATCTTATGTGGATGCATTACGCAGAAGGATCTTTGGCCGCGCGCTTATTCAGTGACTACCGTGCTTGGAGAACCTCTCCACCAAAGGCACGTTCACCGTTAGTGGATAGTGAAGCCGTTGTGACCTTTACAGAAAACTTCTTAGCTGAGAACCCTTATTTTGGCGGAGACGAGTTTTCAGCTGCAGATATTATGATGGTGTTTCCGCTAAATGTAGCGACCGTTCTCGGACTCGTTGACGAAACATTGTATCCAAACGTGGCAGCCTGGAAAGAGAAAGTTATGGCGCGACCTGGATACCAGCGCATGCTGGCAGCCGCTCGCCCTGATGGCATGATTGGTAGCCTTCCAAAGGTGCAGCGTCCACCTTCTGGACCACGCTAAACAGCTGATGCTCAATGTGCAAGCCGATCTAGTCTGGCACCTGCACATTGAGCGTTTCTTTCACTTCTTCCATCACCACATAGCTAGTCGATTCCTGCACCCCCGGCAAAGTCAGCAACGTATCACCCAGCAAAATTCGGTAGGCATTCATGTCTGCGACCCTCGCTTTGATCAAGTAATCAAAATTACCCGACACTAAATAGCACTCTTGCACCGCACTCAATGCCATGGCAGCTTTCTTGAACTTGGCGAAAATATTCTGTGATGTACGGGACAGCCGGATCTGCACGAAAACCACTAGAGCCGCCTGCAAGCTCGCTGGATCAAGAAGTGTGGTGTAGCCCTGTATTACCCCTTCGCGCTCCATTCGCTTGACGCGCTCCAAGCAAGGCGTAGTCGTTAGCCCTACCCGACGCGCTAGCTCAGCAAAACTAATTCGCCCGTCTAACTGAAGTTCACGGAGGATTTTTTTATCTATTCTAGACAGTGGTTTAGCTTGAATCATTTTCTTATAGTAGCTTTTTCAACTCTATAATTCAAATTAGGCAGTCTAATCGTCTTAAATAATCGAATTATAAAGAAGATCCCCTGACAGCATCTTAGTATAATCTCTCCAATCAAGTCCTAACACCAACGATAGAAATTGAGGAACTTAGACATGCTAATCGGCGTCCCTAAAGAAATAAAGAATCACGAGTATCGAGTAGGACTCACACCGGCCGTTGTCCGCGAACTTAAAGCTAACGGTCACAGCATTATTGTTGAAAATGACTGTGGAGCTGGCATAGGGCTGGAAAACGATCAATATGTTAGCGCCGGGGCAGAGGTGGTCAATAGCGCCGCTGAGATCTTCGCTCGCGCTGATATGGTAGTAAAAGTAAAAGAACCACAGAGCGCTGAATGCAAAATGCTTAGGCAAGGCCAAATTCTTTTTACCTACCTGCATCTCGCCCCAGACCCAGAACAGACTCGTCTACTTGTCGAGTCAGGCGCAACCTGCATTGCTTACGAAACGGTAACCGGTGCAGGGAACACCCTGCCCCTGCTTGCGCCCATGAGCGAGGTTGCCGGGCGCATGTCAATCCAAGAGGCCGCGGTGTGTTTAGAAAAATCTAAACAAGGAAGCGGCATATTGCTAGGTGGTGTTCCCGGGGTAGAGCCTGCAAACGTCGTGGTTATAGGAGGCGGCGTGGTGGGACTGAATGCGGCACGCATGGCGGTTGGTCTTGGCGCAAACGTGACTATTCTTGATCGGTCTATCGCAAGGCTTAAACAAATTGATGAGGCATTCGACGGTAGGATTAAAACTTTATTTTCCACCACTGAAGCTATCGAAAACCAAATAAAAACAGCCGATGCTGTCATTGGTGCGGTGCTAGTTGCGGGCGCGGCAGCGCCAAAATTGGTAACTCGCGAAATGCTATCACTTATGAAAAAAGGCTCTGTACTTGTGGATGTGGCTATCGACCAAGGTGGCTGCTTTGAAACAAGCCGAGCCACAACACACGCAGACCCAACGTATATAGTAGATGGCATCATTCACTACTGTGTGGCAAACATGCCAGGCGGTGTTGCAAGAACATCCACATTCGCATTGAACAATGCCACTATGCCTTTTGTACTTACTCTGGCAAAAAAAGGGTTTAAGACTGCGCTGATGGATGATGTGAATTTACGCAACGGTCTAAACGTACACAATGGCATGGTAACAATAGAAGCAGTAGCTGAGGCACTTGGCTATAACTATGTAGATGCTGTTACTGCTCTGCATCAAGAAGAGCTGAAAGCCGCAGGTTAAGCTGCTGACTAAAAACAGGGAGTAGTTTATCCCCCTCCTCTGGAAGAACCTGGCCCTGATTGCCACTCTGGCAAACACAGGTTCTTCAGCTTTGGTGACAACTTTTGAGCTACATACTATAGTCTAGAGCAATCCCTCTAAGGTGATTCCACTAGCGCCTGCAGAGCTTCTAACTTCCCCGAAAAACGCTGTTTCTGAATACCTTTAGCATGTCGCCTAGCTTTACGAAGATTTTGCATAACTTTTTCATCATGACCCAATTTTTGATGCGCTAAGGCAAGCTCATGGTAAAACGCCAGCTCGTTGTGCTTGCGGGCTACCGCATTTTCAAGGTGCTCTATTGCTTGCTCATAGTTACTATCATTTAAACTCTGAGCGGCAAGAAATTGATGATAGTAGGGATTATCATTGCGAAACCTTGCAACCAGTAATTCCATTTCAATTGCCTGCTCATACTTACCCTGCCGCCGGTAAGTATGAGCGATATTGCTTCTAGCTGAGCTAGCATCACCGTCCATTTCAATCGCTTTAAGAAACGCATTCTCAGCGTAATCTAACTCTCCCAGACGTGAAAAAAGCACACCAAGATTATTCCATGCTGGAGCAGAGCCTGAATCGGTTAACAAAGCCTTCTTAGTATACGCATATGCCATACCACGGTCTCCGGCGAGCAGGCTCGCCATGCCTTTATTGTTGAAATACAGCGACAATATTTGCCGATCATCGAGACGTTCTCGTTTAAGTGGCATGCTGACTATTGCAGGGTTTAAATCAACCACATAGCGAAAAGAATTAGACCTGACGAAAGTGGGGTTTATATAAGGTAGGCCACTGGCAAGGCTGTGCCCCGACACCAGAAATGGGTCTGTGGCAGATGATTTGCGTTTAATAACACCTGTAACATCGATATGCTGATTATTGATCCAAGTTTTGTTGTCTATATCCCAATACGGGGGAGCGTACACAAGCTGAAACTCAGCCGGCATATTTACGTGGCGCGCGGCAGCCACAAACATCACTGAAAATGAGAGGCAATTAATCCTGCGATTGGTATTTAATTCACCAAGGGAATAAGTTTCGGCGATTGCAAACTGATAATCCTCAATCTGCCCGAAAGCCCAAGCTCGCAATGCACTATAACGATCAAACTCGATCTCCAATGGCGCCATTATTTTATCAAGCTCAGACTTATAAGCTTCTGGAAGTTCTAAGAAGAATTCAGGAGCATCAATCGCGCTGTGGCTCACATCAAACGCATCATCTAGAAAGTAGTAAGAAAGTTCAGCAACAGAAAGAGGGGCCTTGTTTTTGCTAGACACTGCAGAGCAGGAAAGGAGACAAAGACTAATGATGGTCGCTAACAATATGAACCGTAATATAGAACCTACTAGAGACACCTTTCCACCTCACGAGAGCGCAGGCCCCATATGGTTAGAACGAGCGCAAATCTAATATCATTTCGAAACCAAGTTTAAGGGTTCTTAAATATTCACAACTCTGCTGGCAATAGTCAGGCGGCAGCCTTTTTCGGAAACTAGCGTGTTGTCATCGATTAATGTCTCATTGACACCATAACTTTTCTTACCGACGATTTAACAATAAATCTAACTTTCCCAGCGGATAAAACCCAAGTTTTGAGCGTGCTTTTTAAGGTGCTTATCGGCCCAACTAGACCAGTGGTTTTGTCTCTACATGATCTAATCTGTAATATCCCGGCACTTTAAAACATCTGTTAAAACTGGCCCCCTAATACATAGAGCATAATGAGATATTGGTAAACAGCATGTATAAGGATATGTGCAGCTACGTGCAGCTACGTGCAGCTACGGGAAAAGTATACGGCCACATTGCCGGTTCGCAGGTATTGCCACATCCATTAACTTGGGGTCTGCCAAGTTAAGCTTGCGCAATATCAAGTCTAATTCCTGCCAAGATTCAACTTGCAGCCGGGGATTGCAGCGAAGCTCCTCAGCTATAGTAGATTGACTCCAACCCTTATAATCATGCCCAGGATAAACAACTGTATCAGGTGGCAAAGTCAGCAGCTTATTAAACAGGCTGTTATACAAGTCCTCAGCAGACCCGTTTTGAAAATCGGTCCTACCAGTGCCTCGAATTAGCAAAGTGTCACCCGTAAATACTAGCGGGATCTCACCCTCTAAGTAGTAGCAATAGGAGTCATCGGTGTGGCCTGGCGTGTAAAGAGCCCGCAAAGTAATACTGCCACACTCAATGCTTTGACCATCACTAATGAAGCGACTAGCACATTCAATCATTGACGGGGTGCCTACAATAGTTTCGCAATCTGTTTCTTCACGCAATTGTCCCAGCGCAGTGACGTGGTCTGCATGACAGTGAGTATCGATGGCGATTTTAAGCGTCAGACCCAGCTCAGTTAACAGCTGCAGATAACTCGGCAAGCACTGCGCCACCGGATCAATTATTAGCGCCACACTCGCGTCTAAATCTGCGATCAAATAGCTATAAGTATAGGATTCTCGGTCGAACAGCTGCCGCAGTAAAATCGACTGAGACATCAGCTTGCCATCTCCAGTATTGGATCGGGAGAAACCTCTTGAGGCAGCACAAACCAGCGCAACTTATTAACTTGCTCTGGCAGCTCCATTGAATACTGAATATCACCCCGACAAGTTTTCTGTAACTCATCGATTGCTAGATTAGAAAACGCTTTAAGCTGATCCAGCTCAGCAAATTCTGGAACGTTACTCGAACCAAACAGATCGTCTATGCAAAGGTTTGAGTTCAGCTGCATTTTTTGACCCTGAAAGCGCCATGTACCACTGTCGCCATCAAACTGATAATAAGGCAACAAGCGCCAACCATAGTTAGCGACGAGCTCTATCGCGCTGACGAGATACTCAAAAGTGCTCTCGTCAATAAAGTAATTAAAATTCAACCTAACCCAACCTGGCCGCAGGACCATATGGCCCTTGTTTAGCTGCGCCTCGAGGGCACGGCTGTACTTCATATCCATTCCCAGAAGATCATGCCCGTAAGGCCCAGCACAGGAACAGCCGCCGCGCGCTTGAATGCCAAACAAATCATTTAGCAGCGCCACCACAAAACCATAGTGTAAATCCATGTCGCCGTGTTTTAACCGCAAAGAGAAGATAGACAGGCTCTCCACATCTGTATTACCTAGTATCTCGATATTACTATGCTGGCACCACCGCGCCAGCGCCCTTTGCTTAAAGCTATGCTCTAACGCCTCGATGTTATCGGTACCTACTTCTTGCTGCAGCTGAAAAACTAGCCCCGCCCTAATCGATTCAACAATTGCGGGAGTGCCACCTTCCTCTCGGCGTTCATGATTCTCAATAAACTGATGATCCTCAGGAGTAACATAGAGCACTGTCCCGCCGCCGGGCATTGCCGGAACTTTGTTTTTAAGCAATTGCTTTTTAACAATCAATATCCCAGGTGTGCCAGGCCCACCTACAAGTTTATGAGGGGATAAAAACACCGCGTCCTTTGTACCGCTGGCGTCCTCAGGGTTCATATTGATACCAACGTAAGGCGCAGCAGCCGCATAATCCCAAAAAGAAACAGCCCCATAGCTGTGAAGTAGCGAAGCCACTTTATCAACGTCAGTTTTTATTCCAGTAACATTCGACGCAGCCGAGAAACTGCCTATTTTCATGGGCCGCTGATTATATTTAATTAGTTCCTCTTCCAACTTGGAGTCATCCAACTTGCCCCCCTCGGTTAGCGGAATCACAACCACATCTGCAATCGATTCACGCCAAGGTATTTCGTTACTGTGATGCTCATACGGTCCAATAAAAACCACGGGGCGAGACTCTGCCGGCACCTGAGCCAGTAACTGATATTTCTCACTCAACTCTGCCGGAAGACGTAAGTTCAGTATGTCGATTAATTTGTTGATCGCGGCAGTCGCGCCTGCTCCGCAAAATATTACTTGATCATCGTCATTCCCATTGACTGCACGGCGGATAGTGGCTCGTGCCTGCTCGCGGTATGCCGTTGTTTGAGCCCCACTAAATGACGTTTCTGTATGAGTATTAGCGTAGAACGGAAGCACCTGAGTTGAGATAAATTCCTCGATGAAAGCTAATGATCTTCCGGAGGCCGTATAATCTGCATAGATCAGGGGCTTCATGCCAAAGCTAGTCGGGATTAGCTGCCTTTCCCCAATAACTGATTCTCTGATTTTGAAAATTAAATTGGCACTCATGAGCTGTCTCCGATAGGTAGAATGAAATATTATCCCATTCAATCAGGAACATTGTTTCTATTAGTGCCAGATTTAGCTTAAACACTGAGATATTTTTGCTAACAATAGACAATAGATGGTACTTTGTCTCATATTATTGAAAAAGCAGATACAAATTCATGGATAAGCAGGATCGAGCCATTCTTGAGCACATCCAAAACGATGCATCTCTTTCGGCAGGCGAACTCGCAGAAAAAATTGGGATTTCAAAATCTGCATGCTGGCGACGCCTACAAAAACTGAGTTCGGACGGGGTTATCAAAGGCAGGGTGGCAATTCTTGACCCAGAGAAACTGAACCTCGCTTTAACTGTTTATATCTCCATCCGCACTAACGAACACAATGCTAAATGGGCTAGCAAATTCCAGCAGGTGACACAGAACGTTCCAGGGGTGTTGGAGGTGTATCGAATGAGCGGAGATTTAGATTACCTGATTAAGGCTGTGGTCGCTGACATGAAAGGATATGACGATTTGTATAAGCAGCTAATTAAAGCCGATCTTTTTGACGTGAGCTCCAGCTTCGTAATGGAAACTATGAAACAAACTACCGAACTACCACTTAACAACCTTTAGACAATCTTTAATTGACCTTATAAACGACCTTTGAAAGCATTCTAAAACTAATCACTGGCAGCAAGTTTTTCTGCTTTTTCGGCACGTAAATTACACGCGGTAATCTCAGGGAGATAGGCTAGATATTTAATCATCATCGAACCGCGAATATCAGTTTTTTCCAACGCCGTAGAATTTTCATTTAAGTAAAATAATCTACTGGTGGTGGCGACCAAATCGTCTTCCATTTGTTTAACGCAGCGATGCGTCGGCTGATCCTCAGGTTTAAACTTTAGGCCGCCTTCACTAAACATAAAAACTTCGTCATTTGCGCTGAAGTAAACGTAGTCTACAATCCCATCGCTGTTCGGATCAGAAGCGCACACGTGGTAAACAAGGACATTGTCGCAATACAAATTACTGGTCAGCCCTTTGTCTACTAACGAGGTACGGCAGCCAATAAGAATGAAAGGAAGAAGCGCTAAGAAGAGCAGCTTTGATGATACTGAATTATTCATAGTAAGATTATTAGTTAAATTAGTAGTTAAATTAGCAGTTACGTTAATAAACAGGTTGAAAGCAATACCATAAACATCAAGTGTAGCTGCAATGGCCGAAGACCTCTGGTGATTTCTACACTAAATTTCCAGCAGGGTATCACAGCAATATTTCAAAAGCGCTACATTAGCCGTTCAATTTACCCAAAGATTAAAGCTTTCCCCGCAGAATTTAACCATAAAAATCAGTGCGTTAAGCAACAATAAGACGACCTACTCCGACACCTTCAGCTACTGGGAAACGAGTAGTTAACACCCTCTAACGTGCTACTGCTCGGCCAGCGCTGAGACATCGTTTTTCTATGGGTATAAAACCGAACCCCATCGGGGCCATAAACATAGAGGTCCCCAAACAGAGAGCGCTTCCATCCTCCAAAGCTTTGGCTCGCCACTGGCACAGGCAAGGCCACGTTTACTCCAACCATCCCCACCTGAATATTGTCTGTGAATAGCCTCGCAGTTTCTCCATCGCGGGTAAATATACAGGCTCCATTACCAAACTCATGACGGTTAACTAGCCCCATCGCCTCCTCAAGATTTTGAACCCTCACAACACAAAGAACCGGCCCAAATATTTCTTCTTTGTAAATGCCCATGGACTCCGCTACTTCATCGAATAAACAGCCTCCGATAAAGAAACCTTTCTCATTTCCGGGTACAACAAGCCCTCGCCCGTCTACCACCAGCCGAGCACCCTCGGCGACGCCCTGCTCCAGATAATTACTTACACGGTCTTTGGCAGCCTGCGTAATAAGCGGCCCCATGTCGTTACTTATATCAGTACCTGGACCAATCTTTAATGCAGCAATTTTTGTTGTAAGCTTGGCAACTACCTTATCTGCCAAATCATCGCCTATACAAACAGCAACTGAAATGGCCATGCAGCGCTCTCCGCAGGAGCCATAAGCTGCGCCCATCAGCGCATCCACCGCACCGTCAACATCTGCATCGGGCATTATCACGGCATGATTCTTCGCCCCGCCTAAGGCCTGCACTCGTTTACCATTGTGCGTTGCCTGCCTGTAAATGGATTCAGCAATAGGGGTTGAGCCAACAAAACTGACCGCCGATATGCGAGGATCCGCCAGCAGCGCATCAACTGCCGCTTTATCACCGTTCACCACATTAAAGACACCTGGCGGCAATCCTGCCTCACAAAATAGCTCTGCCATAAGCAGCGCTACACTAGGATCGCGCTCTGATGGTTTTAGAATAAAAGTATTGCCACAGGCGATTGCCATAGGAAACATCCACATAGGCACCATGGCTGGAAAGTTAAACGGGGTAACACCAACGGCAATCCCCAAAGGCTGCGACTCTGACCAGCTGTCAATATCCGGTCCTGCATTTTTTGAAAACTCACCTTTGAGCAATTCAGAAATACCGCAGGCATATTCAACCACTTCAATACCACGACCCAACTCACCGCGGGCATCATCGAGAACCTTGCCATGTTCAGCGGTGATTAGCGCACACAGGGCATCGGCGTGCTGCTCCAATAACTGCCTGAATTTGAACAAAATTCGCGCTCTTTTTTGCGGCGGCGTATTACGCCAAGCAGGAAAAGCGCTATGCGCGCTTTCAATAGCCTTAGCAACAGTACTGGCACCAGCTAGCGCAACATGAGCCCTTATCTCTCCTGTGGCCGGATTAAATACAGCCTGAGTAACACTGTTGTCCGCGACTGCCTGACCATTGATATAATGGCCGATGTTAAAAATATTTTCCTTGGAATTAATTTCCGAGTTCATGAAGCGATTCACCTATTGCGTTAACCAGAGCATCAATTTGATCTGGAGTTGAAATGAATTGAGGAGCCAATTGGATAGTGTCTCCGCCCCAACGCACATAGAAACCTTTCTCCAAGCACTTAAGCCCCAATTCAAAAGGTCGCCGCAGCGGTTCTCCCTCATATGCCTCCAAGGTAATGCCTGCCGCTAAGCCATAATTCCTAATATCAGTGACAAAGGGCGCCCCCCTTAAACTGTGCACTGCTGATTCCAATTTCGGTGCGAGAGCGCGAACTTTTTCTAATAGATTATCCGTACTTAATAAATCCAGCGAGGCGAGTCCTGCCGCACAAGCAACCGGGTGAGCTGAATAGGTATAACCATGAGGGAACTCCACCATATACTCTGGCCCACCGTTGTCCATGAAGGTGTTATAAATTTCTGGAGCTACAACAACTGCACCAAGTGGAATGGTGCCGTTGGTGATTTGCTTTGCCAGAGTCATTATATCTGGCGTCACACCAAACTCTTGCGCACCTGTCATCGAGCCCATACGACCCAGACCGGTAATAACTTCGTCAAAAATCAACAAAATGTCATGCTTAGCGCAAATATCTCGAAGCCTGCTTAGGTAACCTTTTGGAGGCGGGAGAACTCCCGCTGTCCCAGATAGCGGCTCAACAATAACAGCCGCTATGTTCGACGCATCATGGAGTAATACCAACTCCTCTAATTCATCCGCTAAGAACGCACCGTGCTCAGGCATCCCTTTCGAAAAGCGATTTTCACTAAGCAATGTATGAGAAATATGATCGGCATCTACTGATTGACCGAAAAGTTTGCGATTAAAACCTATTCCCCCAATTCCTAGGCCGCCAAAGTTAACACCATGATAACCCTTCATTCTGCCTATGAATTTGCTTTTCCCAGGCTGCCCCTTGCTACGCCAATAGCCTCGCGCCATTTTCAATGCCGTATCAATAGTTTCCGAACCAGAATCTGTGAAGAATACATGCTCCAAACCATCGGGAGTCAGCTCGACGATCTTGTTGGCAAGCTCGAACGACAGTGGATGGCCAAATTGAAAACCGGGAGAATAGTCCAGCGTTGCCATTTGCTTTGCCACGGCGCTAACGATCTCTTCGCGGCCGTGTCCCGCTCCGCAGGTCCATAACCCAGACAGTCCGTCGAAAATCTGCCGGCCCTGTGCATCCGTATAATAGGTGTCTTTAGCTGACACCATCATTCGAGGGTTTTTTTTGAATTGTCGGTTGCCAGTAAAAGGCATCCAATGAGCATTGAGTTCTTGTTGGCTAAACATAAACGACCTCACCCTTTTCACTTTCCAATTTAGATACCCTACTTACTGTTTTTAGCCTCATCAAAAGAGCTAAGCTCACACTCTCAGCGGCCCAAGCTAATCCTATAAGGTTTTACCGGTTATAACAAAGCCACTGCACCTTCGAAAACGACGACACCTCGGTTTCTCTAGAAAGATTGGCAAAACTAAGACTACCATGACCTATCGCTGAAATAAGGGCACACTGTCAACAAGGCAAGCACCAAGATAAGAACAAGGACAATACCCATCATTGTTAACAGTTGCATCCAAAATGTAGAAATAGACCAGACACGGCCTGAAACGAAATTAGTAGAAGCACAATTCAATGGGGTAGACTTAAACAATGATTGATAACAGTTTTCGGGCCTTTTTACCTCACTACGTTGCCCCGCTGATACGGCTACTCGCAAAGCTGGGCCTAACCCCCAACCAAATAACCGCGTTTGGATTGTTAATAGCGCTTGCCTCTGCTTACTTGGTTTTTCGTGGGGAGTTTATGCTGGCGCTTATCACCTGGTGGTTATCCCGCTTACTTGATGCATTAGATGGAATCTATGCCCGAACGTATGATCAAACTTCAGACTTTGGCGCATTTCTGGATATTCAGTTTGACATGCTGGCCTACTCGGCTATGGTCATCGCGTTCTATTTTCGGTTTCCAGAATTGTCTCTGCAGTGGCTAATCATTCTTTTTTGCTATGTATTATGCATAGCCGGCGCGCTCGGCTTAGGCACCTTCGAGAGTAAACGTGGCTTAGCTGATAGCAGTCAGCGCGGTCTGCGAATAGCCGTTGGCCTTGCGGAGGGCGGTGAGACAGGAATTTTTTACAGTCTGTTCCTCTTATTCCCTGCTTGGCTTGCGACCACAACATGGATTTGGATCGGCGTACTGGCAATCACAATTAGCGCTAGGCTATTGCTTGCAAAGAAAGAATTAGGGAAAACTTGATGGATTTACTTTAATGGAAATAGTGCAACCAATTCTCGGGCTATGCGTTTTTATTGGCATCACCTTTGCGTTTTCAAGAGATCATCGGAAGGTATTACCTAGACGTATCATTTTGGGTATTGCCGCGCAGTTCATAATCGCTTTTTTACTGCTGAGAGTCAGCTTTGTTTCTAATGGATTAATGGCTTTAAATTCTGTGGTGAGCGTACTTCAAAGTGCCACTGACAGGGCTGCGCAGTATATGTTTGGCTACGTTGCTGGAGGTCCGGCCCCCTTTGATGTTGCCAGCCCGGAAAACAGCTTCATCATCGCATTTCAAGTACTACCGCTGATCTTAGTTGTCACTGTTTTATCAGCCCTGTTGTTTCACTTTGGCATTTTGAGTTTTTTTGTAGAATTAATAGGCAAAGGCTTGAGACGCGCTTTTGGCCTTTCCGGCGCACTTGGCTTAGGTGCTGCAGCAACTATATTCTTCGGCACGATAGAAGCACCGCTAGTTATAAAACCTTATTTGAACAGACTCTCCAGAGGCGAGCTGCTAGCCTTAATTGTTTGTTCGATGTCGACCATTGCTGGCAGCGTCATCATTTTGTACGCAAGCGTACTGGAACAAACCCTTTCAGGCGCTCTTCAACACCTTTTGACGGCCTCGCTTATTAGCGTGCCTGCGGCACTCACCCTTGCACATATATTTTCGCCAACAGCAGACTCAGATCTGGACGTAGGCGGCATATCACGTTCGGACAAAACCTGGATAGAAGCCCTTTTAGATGCAGTAGATGATGCTGTAAAAATGATTATTTCAATTGTCGCTATTATTATAGTTCTTTTTGCATTTATTTATTTGCTGGACGACCTGCTTACCCTTTTAAATCCCAACCTATCAATTGGAGTGATATTTGGGTTCGTACTGCGCCCGATAATGTGGTTAGTGGGTTTCGACTGGGACAAAGCTATGCTGGCCGGAGAACTTATGGGAACGAAAATATTCCTGAATGAGTTCGTCAGTTATTTGGCGCTGGCCGATGTCACAAGCTTCACCCCTAAAGAGACTATCGTAATCGCCTACAGTCTATGTGGATTTGCCAATATAGCGAGCTGCGGAATTATCATAGCCGGTCTGGTGGCAATCCTCCCAGAGCGCAGAAAAGAAGTAGTCGATGTCACGTTTACGGCATTGATACTGGGTAACGTTGCGACCTTGATGACAGGCTGTGTTGTCAGCCTTATTCTATGGTGATCAGTTTAAAACCCGGTTACTGCATCTTAGTTAAGCCATCTTAACTACTTACCTTAACTACTGACATTAACTACTGACACTATTACTGGCACTATTTACTGGCACTATTTACTGGCATTAGCTACTTGACCTTGGCTAACACCGCCTCCGCCTTTGAGTCGTCTAACCAGAGCCTGCCAACTGGCACGCGCGCTTTCAGCTTTTTCCCA
>JBLHVT010000029.1:0-30294 GCA_047628735.1 Glaciecola sp. | reverse complement strand
TCACTTTTGGGCTCTGCAGGCTTATCAGCCGCATTGTCAGGCGTATTACTTTTTGGCTCTTCAGATTTGGTGGTGGCTGCTGATTCAGGCGCATCACTTTTGGGCTCTGCAGGCTTATCAGCCGCATTGTCAGGCGTATTACTTTTTGGCTCTTCAGATTTGGTGGTGGCTGCTGATTCAGGCGCATCACTTTTGGGCTCTGCAGGTTTAGCAGTCGCATTGTCAGGCGTATTACTTTTTGGCTCTTCAGGTTTGGTGGTGGCTGCTGATTCAGGCGCTTCACTTTTGGGTTCTGCAGGTTTAGCGATTGCTGTAGATTCAGGCTCTTTAGTCTCTGGCGCATCAACGACGGTTGGGCTGCTGGTTGTCTTTATTTCTGGAGTTTCCCCACTTTGTCTTGAGTCGGATTCTTTTGCTAAATCTGCGGTAGTCTTTATAGAAGCAGTTGTCATGGGTTTGATTAATCCGGCGAAGGTAGTGGTTGGGTTGGGTTATTTGGTTTATCTATGTGCTGAGCTGCACAGTTTAACAGAAATTTGTACTTTTCCCGAGTTATGTAGCTCGACGTATACCACTAAATCAGGCCACTAAATCAGGTCACTAAATTAGGCCGCTAAATTAGCCCGCTAATTTTCTAGAGCAGGACCGTAACCAGCCAGTTTGCGTTAGTTTATGGTCTCAAATTAGCTGCAGGTGCTATAATTGCGCGCCGTATGCTTAGTGGGCTATCGAATTGTAACCACGCACTTAACTAGATACCAATTCGATACCAACTACATTCTAAACACACGCTTAACCATGGAACCGAATTAATGCTGGCAGATGATGTAAAAGAATCGATTCAGTCAGCTTATAAACAACTCATAGACGCTAAACAGCTAACCCCGCGCTATGGTCAGCGCCTTATGATAGCTGAAATCGCCAAATGTTTGTCAACCATCGGTTCTGGCGCAGAGCCTCCTGTTTGCGTAATCGAAGCAGGAACCGGCACCGGCAAGACATTGGCTTATGTGTTGGGTGTGTTGCCACTGGCTCAAAAGCTGGGCTACAAAGTTGTTATTGCAACAGCGACAGTTGCTTTGCAAGAGCAAGTGGTCCTTAAAGACTTGCCGGAAATACTTCATGATTCTGGATTAAAATTCAGCTTTTCGTTGGCGAAAGGCCGTGGCCGCTATTTGTGCTTAGCCAAATTGGATATGTTGTTGGAAGGTAATGACAGTCTAAATGCGATGATGGATTTGTATGGGGAGGTTTTAGACGACGCCGATACAGGCAATCTAGCGCTTTATGAAAGTATGCTAACTGAGTTGAGTGCTGGGCGCTGGCATGGTGATAAAGATGACTGGGCTAGCCCGTTGCATGATTCAGTGTGGAAACCGCTTACAGCAGACACTGGACAGTGTATGGGGCCAAAGTGCAGCCATTTTCGCAATTGCTGTTTTTATCAGGCACGCGATTCAATGGACAGTGCAGATTGTATCGTTGCCAATCACGACCTAGTTCTCACGGACTTAGCCCTTGGTGGCGGCGCTATTTTGCCGGAGCCTGAAAAATGTATCTATATTTTTGACGAAGCTCATCACCTTCCGATTAAGAGTAACAATCACTTTTCTACTTACTCTAAGGTGCGGTCGACGATTACGTGGATTGAGCGCTGCGAGCCGATACTGCAAAGACTTCTCAACGATGGTTATATGGATGCCAAAGGAGAAGAGATATCGAGAAATTTACTTTTCCAGCTTAAGGATAACTTGGAAAGTGTCTGGCTATTGCTCGAACAGACGCTTTCGACGGTGGATAAAGTTGATAGCTATGAGAACCGCAGCCAATACGCATTTGAATTAGGCCGGGTACCTGATGAGATCCGTATTGTTGCTGAGAACCTCGCTCATTTATTCTCTCGTTTTGGTAATAGCTTTCAATCGGTTAGCGATGCCTTAAAGGAGGACATGGAGGATGGTTCTGATTTAAAGCTTCGCCAAATCGCCGAGCAATGGTACCCCTTAGTGGGAAGCATTGAGAGAAGAGCCGATTCGAATTTGGAGCTTTGGCGCAGCTTTGCTATCGCAGACCCTGAAGGGGTGGCACCCAGAGCCCGATGGCTGAGTTTCAATGACAACGAAGGTGTTCCAGATATCGGGCTCTCATCAAGCCCAGTGCTGGCAGCGGAAAATCTTCAGGAGCGGCTCTGGAAAACATGTGCAGGTGCTGTGCTCACATCAGCCACCTTATCGGCGTTGGGTGAATTTGGTGTTCTGAAGATGCGCGCGGGGCTTCCTGAACACACTGCCTATTTATCCATACCTAGCCCCTTTGATTTTGCCAACTCAGCGACGTTGATAATTCCTAAAATAAACTGCGAACCGTCGAACAGTTTGAAACATACTGAGATTATCATTAAAGCTATCCCTCAGATGGTGGATAAAAAATCTGCATCGTTGATGCTCTTTACCAGTCGTCGTCAGATGAATGATGTTATTCAGGGACTGTCCGCCGATTGGAGGGATTTAATTCTTTGTCAGGATGATTATCAAAAATCGGAGCTCATCAAATACCACCGCAAGCGAGTAGACAACGGTGAAGGTAGTTTGATTTTTGGATTATCGAGCTTCGCAGAGGGAGTTGATCTGCCCGGGGCATATTGCAAACATGTGCTAATAGCGAAAATACCTTTTGCTGTACCCAATGACCCGATTGAAATGACGCTAGCGGCTTGGGTTGAATTGCAGGGTAGCAACCCATTCATGACTCTGGCTGTACCGGATGCCGCATTCAAGCTTGTTCAGGCAAGTGGTAGGTTGCTTCGAAATGAATCTGATACCGGCAAGATAACCATTTTTGACGAGCGGCTGGTAGTTAAAAGATATGGCAAGCAGATCTTAGAATCGTTACCACCGTACAGACAAGAAATATTTAAGGAAACTGTAGAGCTTTAGCTTTAAAGCCTGCGGCGAGGGAAGATAGTGATTTCGACTGATTGACTAATGTCGAGGCCGCATTGCAGTGTACAAGGGTGAGAATTCAGATTGGCCGACATTGTATTCGATAAAGACCACAGGCAATTGCTTACCTAGCTGACTAATTGTTACATCATTGTTGGCAGTGAAAGCGGCATTATCGCTTAGCTTAGCTTTGATGCAAGATGAGTCTAACAATTAGCTATTACGCCCTTATTATTACCGCGAAGCTTCTTTAGCTTAGAGGGCTGCTGCTCGGCGACTGAAAAAATCTGCTTTTCTTTTTTGTTTTAATAGGAGCCACCGCTGAAGTTGTTTTGAATATCACTTTGCCAATAGACAAATTAAGCGTGGTGTTATCTATGCTCGAACAAGTCATTATAAATTTAGGATTGAGTTGCTTAACTTCCTCACTCACTTTGGCTTCAAGGACGTTAATGCAAACTGCACGAGTAGTGACATGGTCAACTGCCTTGGATAAAGACTCATGCAGAGATTGATTAAGGGTTCGCGGTAGCCATCTCGTAAGTTCAGCTTCATCGGAGGTTTGTGAAAGCAGTGATTGAGCAGGTAAGCTCAGCTCAGTGATGGCATAGACTAAAACTAGCCGAAGCTTAAGCATGTCAGCTTCCTAAGCTGGGTAGGGAAGTGGTGTAAACGCCTTAGGTAGAGTCCAATCTCGCACGTTGATTCCAAGCGCTAAGCATCTCTTTCTTCTAAAGAGGGCTCAGAATAGTTAAGAATGGTCTTTAGTATTTCCCAACCTTAAGGATTAGTTTGATGGTGAATTTTTTTGACTTTCGAATTTCGCTCTGCGCGTGCTTCATCCATGCTTTGAGTCATTACAGCTAGCTTCTTTGCTAATTCCATTTTACTCATACTGCTTCCTTAAAACTTCGCCTGTGCTTGGTTTTGGGGTGCGTGTAAAATGGGCTCCGCTTCAGTTTTTCATTATTAAAACTATAGCACCGCCTTGAAAAAAGGCGCCCTATATAAAGACTTTTAATCACTTTTTTATTGAGCATATGAGGAGGCTTTCGGTGGGACAGGCTAAGTTGATTAAGATTGCACTGTTCTTTACAAAGGTCGTTAATAAAGGTCGTTAATAAAGGTTGTTAGTAAGGCGCTACGAGGAAATCAAAGCTCACTTGAACACGAGCCTTAATGCAGAAATGTTACTAATTTAGGCACGGTTCAGGGGTTTTGCAAGGAAATAGCGTTTTTGAAAAACCAGTCGCTGCTGTGGCTACCGTAAATAATCTAACTTTTTTTAGTTCGGCTTCGATGCACTATAAAGTAGCCAACAGCAACTCCGGCTACGATCCCTATTAATGGCGGAATCATGCCGTTGTTAAACATGGGTGCAAGCCCCAACCCAGCAAAGAAACCTACAGTGATGCTTAGTGCATACGTTCCCTGATCTGCCTTGCGACTTTTTTTAGACATGAGAGGCCTCTATTTACAATTTCAGTTAATTTTTTTTATTGCGTAAATTACAGTGCTTGCGCGAGTTGCTCTTAACGGGTTTATTGCCAGGCTCCCAATTTCGCCAACCACGTCCATACCCTCTATTACGGATCCAATCGCGGTATATTTGCCAGAAAGGTGATATGAATTAGCCATGCTGATAAAGAACTCAGGGCCATTGGAGTTTGGGCCTGAATTGGCCAGTGCTAAGACTCCCGGCTCAATAGGGCGGCTTAAATTAGTTTCGCTATAGGTATAGCCTTGAAGCTCGTAAAGCTCCTTTACTGTCATGGAGCGCAGCCTCGCGGCTATTTTTTCTTCCTGTCCCAGAAGTTGCTCAGCTGTTTCAATGGCCATGCTTTGATACAAAGGCTGTAAAATCTGTTTTGCAAATTCGTCGCTGCTGGTAATGTTTAGAATAGGGTTTGTAGTGGAGTCGGGAAGTAAAATATTTTCTGTGTTGAGACCAAGAGAATTGGCATTGATCTCATCATTTAACAAATTATTCGGTGCGCCTAGTGCGTTGTATGTAGGGCTTCCAGCTTGAATTAGGAGGCCCGGTATGACGCGGTGGAACGACATGCCGTCATAATATCTGGGTTTGAAAATAGTGTCTGTATTCTCATCAACTAATTCAATCTCGCCTGCCGCTAAACCTAGGAAACGGCCAACATTTTCAGGCGCCTCTTCAGGGTAAAGTTCGACAAACACGTTGCCCCGAGAAGTACTTATTTGTAATAGCGGGTTAGAGGAGCTTTCCATCGCTAGCAGTGCTGAGCGGCTATCTGCTGATAACTGTCCGCAAATAACTGATAAAGCTAAGCAAAGCACTAGCTGTGATAAAGCAATTGGATAGCTGGCAAATTTGGCAATGATTGAGCGCATAGGCGTTACTGCAACAAGTAGTGTTCGGCGGGAAGATTTTTAGAAATCCAGATAGCAAGCTTGTGGCGCATGCTTGGCAGTGTTTCATCACTACTTGCCAGTGGCTGCACAACCTTATCTTTGACTAAAAGTAAGTAAATAGCTTTGACCTTTATATCGATATGGTCAGTTGCTTCAAACTGGCCAGCGCCTCTAGCCTCAAAATAACGTGTACCAACTCTAATAGCTTCTTTAAGTAGTTCTGACTCGTTTTTAATCTTTTTCATATTAATATCCCCGCAGCTTTAGTTTAGGACTAAAGCGAGTGTTTTTGCAATAGAGGGAATTGTACTTGATAGCAGGCTTTAGGATTGCAAGCGCACTAGATCGGCAGGGGTGTCGATATCATCGAGCACAGCGTGTTCTGATACCCGTAAGCTTTTTATCGAGTTCGGATGCCGCTGCAACACTTCTCGGCCACCGGTATCACCGGATAAATTTTGAAGTTCAGAGAAAAAATTGCTGCCAAATGATACTGGGTTTGCCTTTTTCCCCTCACAAATAGGAACTACAATGGTTTTGGCGTCGCTAGCCGCTGCTATCTCTTTGTAGGTTACTGTACTTATGAATGGCATATCTGCAAGGCAGATCAGGGCTGAGTCCCAAGCAGAGATGTTTTTAACAGCAAATGCGAGTGTCGCTCCCATTCCATCTTGTGCATTATCAAAAACGAGGAGTTCCGGGCAAATTGTCATTAACTGTTTGGCAATATCTGGGCGTGTAACGACCAGAACATCACTGACTGCGAGTTTTAAACGGGAATACGTTTGAGCGAAGACGGTAGTGCCGCTGTCTAGTTCCGCGAGCAATTTTGACGCGCCGAACCTGCTGCTCAAGCCAGCGGCTAAAAGTATCGCACCAGTCCTGTTTTTCGTGGACTGGTTCATGACTGGTTGTAGCAACCGTTACTGATGTCATCAGCAACGGTCCTAGGACATTTAAGAAAATTAATGCAGCGTCTTTCCATTCTTACGATTTGGATCGCCATGTTGCTGTCTGATTTCCACAACAAAACTTTCCTTTTTCTTATTCATAGAATTTTTAGTCGTCTCCTGAGTTGCTGCCTGTGGCTCATCGTTTACCGTTGCCGCTGATGAATCTTCAGATTCTGAAATTGGATCAACGCTTTGTTGATCCTCCAATTTCTTTTGCTCCTGCTGCTCTTCCATTTGGGAGTGGAGTTGCTCGCTTAAATGTTGACGCAAACGGTTAACGACGTTCGTCATCACTTCTATCGTTTGACTCAGCTGCTCAAGGGTAATTAAGGTTCGCTCAGGGTCGTTTTCAAAGTGCTTTTCTTCACTCATATTTGAACTCCTCGGTGCAACTTCCTATTGAACGGCATGTGTAGGTTGTTAATCCCAGGATAAAGCGCCTCCTGTCTGATATTCTATTACGCGTGTTTCGAAGAAATTCTTCTCTTTGCGTAAATCCATGATCTCAGACATCCAAGGGAATGGGTTTTCGACACCTTGGAATTGCTCTGGTAAACCGATCTGTACCAAGCGACGATTCGCAATAAACTGCAAATATTCTTCCATCATGGCAGCGTTCATTCCTAATACACCGCGAGGCATTGTGTCTCTGGCATATTCGATTTCTAGTTGAGCTGCTTGCAAAATCATCTGCGTGGCTTCTTCTTTCATGGAATCAGTCCAGATCTGCGGATTTTCCAGCTTGATCTGATTGATCATGTCGATGCCAAAATTCAGGTGCATCGACTCATCACGCAAGATGTATTGAAACTGCTCAGACGTGCCAGTCATCTTGTTGCGTCTACCCATAGACAAAATTTGAGTGAAGCCGCAGTAGAAGAAAATACCTTCAAGACAGCAGTAAAAAGCTATTAGATTCTTTAATAAGTCTTGGTCAGTCTCCAATGTTCCTGTGTTAAATGTTGGATCATTGAGCGACTTAGTATACTTAAGCCCCCAAGCTGCTTTTTTCGCAACCGAAGGAACCTCATGATACATGTTAAAGATTTCCCCTTCGTCCATACCCAAAGACTCGATGCAGTACTGATAGGCGTGAGTATGAATAGCTTCTTCAAATGCCTGCCTCAAGATGTACTGACGACATTCCGGGTTAGTAATCAGGCGATAGACAGCTAACACTAAATTATTTGCGACCAAGGAATCTGCGGTAGAAAAGAAGCCAAGATTTCGTTTCACAATTAAACGCTCATCATCTGTTAACCCATTGGGTTTTTTCCAAAGAGCGATGTCGGCGGTCATATTAACTTCTTGTGGCATCCAATGATTGGCACAGCCATCTTCGTATTTCTTCCAAGCCCAGTCATATTTGAAAGGCACCAGCTGATTAAGATCGGCGCGGCAGTTGATCATCATTTTTTCATCAACAGTTACCCGCGAAGAGGCACCTTCTAATTCTTCTAGGCCTTCGCTGACATCTAGATCAGCTAAACCTTGGATCGCCTTTTGCAAAGCGTCAGGAGCATTCGTCGTTGCTGCTCCATTTAAAGCTGTGGTTTCTTCAACGCTCGTAGGTTCTTGCGCTGAGGAAGTGGCAGGCGCAGCAGCTTGTGCTGGCGCTTGCTTGGGTGCAGTGGGGGGTGCGGCTGCGATTGGACTTTCGTCCTGGTCAAATTCATCCCATGACAACATTGTTTTCTTACCTCTAAATTTATCTTTGGTTTTCATTCAATTCTTAAAAATAAAGCGTATGCCAGATTGAAAATAATCTGGCTGCTTCGGTTTATTTACAGTTTACTGGCAAGCTTCACAATCGGGCTCAGCAATTGAACATGCCATCGGAACCGGTGCTGCCGCGCTTGAAACTGCATTCATGTTACTCTCTGAAACTGTCGATTTCTCAGTTGAACTCGCTGCCAATGCGCGCAAGTAGTAAGTGGTTTTAAGACCTCTTAGCCACGCCATGCGATACATTATGTCGAGTTTCTTGCCACTAGCTCCGGCGACATAAAGATTGAGCGATTGGGCTTGGTCAATCCACTTTTGGCGCCTGCTTGCGGAATCTACCAGCCAGCGTGGCTCAACTTCAAAAGCGGTAGCATACATTTGCTTAATATCCTGAGGGATACGGTCGATCTTTTGCACGCTGCCTTCATAATACTTAAGGTCGTTGACCATAACTGCATCCCATAAATTTAGGCGCTTAAGGTCTTTTACCAGATAAGGGTTAATCACTGTGAACTCACCAGATAGATTCGATTTCACATATAGATTCTGGTAAGTGGGTTCGATCGATTGAGAGACTCCAACAATATTTGCGATAGTCGCTGTTGGTGCAATTGCCAATACGTTTGAGTTACGCATGCCGGTAGTTCTCATACGTTCCCGAACGCCATCCCAGTCTAGTCGCTGCTCTGTATTAATTTCTAAATAGTCAGAACCACGCTCTTCTTCAAGAAGCTGTAGAGAGTCGATAGGAAGAATGCCTTGATCCCAAAGTGATCCCTTGTAAGTTTCGTATTGGCCGCGCTCTACAGCGAGATCCATTGATGCGGTTATAGCGTGGTAGCTCACAATTTCCATGGACAAATCTGCAAACTGCACGGCTTTATCGGAAGAATAAGATATTTTCTGCTTATAAAGAGCATCTTGGAAACCCATGATTCCCATTCCAACGGGCCGGTGCTTCATATTAGAAGTTTTGGCCTGTGGCACAGAGTAATAGTTAATGTCGATGACATTATCTAGCATGCGAACAGCTGTTTTGATGCTTCTCTTGAGCTTCTCTTGATTCAGACCATTCTCATCAACATGATTTACAAGATTGATTGAACCTAGGTTACAAACGGCAATTTCTTCTTGGTTTGTATTCAGAGTAATCTCAGTGCACAGGTTAGATGAATGAATAGCTCCGACGTGTTGCTGAGGTGAGCGCACGTTACAGGCATCTTTAAAAGTCATCCATGGGTGACCCGTTTCAAACAACATTGAAATCATTTTGCGCCACAGGTCAGCAGCTTTCATAGTCCGGTAAGGATGAATATCTCCGGCCATCGCTTTGCGTTCATACTCTACATACGCTTTTTCAAAATCACGGCCGTGTAAATCATGTAAATCAGGAACTGTATTAGGCGAGAACAGAGTCCATTCTTGATCGTTGAAGACACGCTTCATGAATAAATCTGGGATCCAGTTAGCGGTGTTCATGTCATGGGCACGGCGACGTTCGTCACCAGTATTTTTTCTAAGTTCTAGAAATTCTTCTATATCTAAATGCCAAGTTTCTAAATAAGAACACACAGCACCTTTTCGCTTGCCACCTTGGTTTACGGCAACAGCGGTGTCGTTGACAACTTTCAGAAAAGGGACGACGCCTTGTGATTCGCCGTTAGTGCCTTTTATGTGCGCCCCTAGCGCTCGTACTGGAGTCCAGTCATTGCCGAGGCCGCCAGCCCATTTAGAGAGCATCGCATTATCTTTTATAGCAGAGTATATGCCGTGCAGGTCATCTGGCACTGTGGTCAGGAAGCAAGAAGACAGCTGAGGGCGAAGAGTGCCGGAATTAAAAAGCTGTGGTGTAGAAACCATATAGTCAAAGCTTGAAATTAAGTTATAAAACTCAATTGCTTTTTCTTCTCTATTTTCTTCGTTACTAGCAAGCCCCATGGCTACTCGCATATAGAAAACTTGTGGTAATTCAAAACGAGTGCCACCGCTGTGAATGAAGTAGCGGTCATACAAGGTTTGCAAGCCAAGGTAAGTAAACTGCTGGTCTCTATCTGCCTGCAGCGCTTCGCCTAGGATAGTTAAGTCGTATTCGAGTAGGTGAGGTGAAAGGAGCTCTAATTCAACACCTTTTTCAATATACATCTTCAGCGCTGTAGCGTAGCGATAATGCATTTCGCTGTGGGTGGCTGCATCGGCAATGCCTAAGAAGCCTAACGCCTCTGACCTGAGTGTATCCATCAAGAGACGAGCGGTAACATAGGAGTAATTCGGGTCTTTCTCGACCATTGTTCGTGCTGTCATTACTAGTGACTCGCGAACATTAGCCATTTTTACACCCGGATATAAGTTCTTCAGGGTGCTGTCGTAAATAGTCTGTGCAGAGACATCTTCCAGACCTTCACAGGCTTCGTCGATAACAGTGCGTAAACGATCGGTGTCCAATGGGCCTTGGCTGCCATCTGCTAAGGTCACAATTATTTCTGGTTGGCCAGGCTTACTAGTTTCCTGTTTCTGCTCGCGCATGCGCGTACGATCTGCTCTATAAATAACATAGCTGCGAGCAATTTTATGTTCGCCAGAGCGCATCAGGGCAAGTTCTACTTGATCTTGAATATCTTCAATATGAATTGTGCCGCCAGAAGGCATACGGCGATTGAATATCTCGCTAATTAGACCAGCCTGCTGGGCTACAGATTCATGAATCCGTGACGACGCAGCAGCGTTTCCGCCTTCAACGGCCAAATAGGCTTTAGTAATGGCGACAGAAATTTTCGACTCGGCATAAGCAACCACGGCACCATTGCGTTTGATTACCCGCAAATGTCCGGGTGCTGTCTGTGAGACAGTCGTATTATTGTCGTTACTGCTTTTGGTAGCGGCTTCAGGTGAATTTCCTGTGGGATGAACATCAGTTTGCATTGTTTGCTCCGAAACGGTGAGCCGAAAAAGAAGGCTTCGCTTTTGTTTACGCTGAATGTGTTACTTATAAGGATAAGTATTTTTTTATATTTCTAGGCTGTGAGGCCGTAACTCGACAAGTCGCTGTATCCAAAGTTAAGACAATAACTAAGGCGATTTGTCATTGCTGTCTTTACCTCCGGCTTTACCTCCGGCTTTTAGCTTCGAATGAAATACCAGCGAGTGGATTTCTGTACGGAAATTCAAGCGGCGTAAAAGCCATATACTATATATTGTATTTTTTCGGTCAGACTTTAATAGTTTTTTTAGTTTTCGCCGAGAAATTTTCAATTCTCTATTGGCGCGCCATCAAAGCAGGGCTGTTAGACCCTGTAATTCAAGCGGTTTTCTTATTATTTGGCTGAATTGGCTTCTCTGGCCGCAACCCTTTTAAAACTTTTTATTATTTTGTGTTTGTCTCTGCTTTCTTAGATAAGACCTGATTTTTACAACATATAGGTAAACAACAATCTAATGACACAAGATAGTGAGGTTTTGGGGCTAATGCAAGGGATTTCTTTGTGTACGGCTTGTGGACAAATTGTGAATAGATTGTTGTTGTATAAGGATTTTATGTGAATACGTGGTTTCGCAGAAAGCAATGCTTATTTTGAGTTTATCTGCTCTGAGTTATGGCACAGTGCCACCCCTATTCGGCCCGATTAAGGGCGAATAAAGGGCGAATGAAGGGCGTTGTCACTAACACTACATATTGTGTTTTACATGGTTTAGCCGTTTAACCGGTTTAGGTGCTAAGTAGATGCTCTAAAAGCGCTTTTTGTGAATGCATACGGTTTTCTGCTTCGTCCCAAACCACTGATTCTTTGTCATCTAGGATTTGCGCGCTAACTTCTTCACCTCGGTGAGCAGGCAAGCAGTGCATAAACAGTGCATTGGAATTGGCCTTGGACATTAGTTCGCTGTTGACTTCGAATCCGGCAAAGGCGGCTTCGCGTTCTCTTTGCTCCTCCTCTTGCCCCATAGATGCCCAAACATCGGTGACCACTAGATCTACTCCTATTGCCCCTTTTAATGGGTCTCTAACCACAGAAACCCGAGCCTGATTCGCCGCCACTAGGTCAGAGGCAGGCTCAAAACCTGACGGACAAGCTATAACCAATTCAAAATCGAACGCCGCTGCTGCGTTTATATAAGAATTGCACATATTGTTACCATCGCCAATCCAAGCGACCCGTTTGCCAGCGATGCTGCCTCTATGTTCGATGAAAGTTTGCATGTCCGCGAGTAATTGGCAGGGATGGAAATCATCACTCAGAGCATTGATCAATGGCACTTTTGAGTGCTCAGCAAATTTCACTAATTTACTGTGCTCAAAAGTGCGAATGGCAATGCAGTCGAGCATTCGAGATAAAACACGGGCACTGTCTTGTATGGGTTCACCCCGACCAAGTTGAGAATCAGCGGTCGTTAGGAATACCGAAGAGCCGCCGAGTTGGTTCATAGCGACTTCAAAAGCAACGCGGGTGCGAGTAGAAGATTTTTCAAAAACTAACCCGAGCGTCCGGCGATCAAATTGTTTTGCGAGATCTGGTTGTTTTTTTAGCTCGATAGCTCGGTGAACAATAGCGTTCAAATCGGCAGGGCTAAGGTCAGCGAGGGTTAGGAAGTGTTGAATAGCCATAGAGTGTCGCAATTCCTTGCAGCCACAGATCTAGGAACGGCTAGATTTATGGCATAAAAATGAAAAAGGCAGCTTGCGCTGCCCGATTACGAAACAGTGTAGACTTAAAGCGATTTATGGGCAATTGTCTTTGCGATAGTGTTTGGGTAGTCTTTAATGCCCAGTCAGAGCCAGTCATCTGCTATGTCGAAAATGAATCCAATTGAACTCAGTCTGTTTTCCAGCCGTGTATCTGCTATCTGCGATGAGATGGGTATTGTTCTAAGAAGAACGGCATTCTCACCCAACATAAAGGATCGCTTGGATTTTTCTTGCGCACTGTTTGGGCCAAACGGTGAGCTTTTTGCTCAGGCTGCTCATATTCCTGTTCACCTTGGTAGCATGGCATTTGCCATGGGTAGCATAGTTGAAGAAGTTGATTGGCAGCAGGGCGACCTGTTGGCAGTGAACGACCCTTATCTTGGCGGGACTCATCTGCCGGATGTAACGCTTGTCTCGCCTGTTTTTTTTCAAGGTCAAGAGGACTTGGGCAAGGCAGCTAAGCTCATCGGGTTTATTGCCAATCGTGCCCATCATGCAAATATCGGGTGTGATACTCCCGGTTCAATGCCTGTTTCGTCAACGCTAGAAGAAGAAGGCGTTATTATCCCGCCAACATTAATCGTGCGAGATGGAAAGCTTCTGCCTGAGGCAAGTTTGTTGCCAGAGATCGACGATGTGCTGAGCGGCGATTTTGCTGCGCAGGCCGGCGCCAATCAAGTCGGTGTGGAACGCTTAACGCAGTTGGTGAACAAAACTGGAGAAGCTGACTATCGAACAGCTATGGAGCAGTTAAATGACTACGCAGATAGAATAACTCAATCTGTAATAGCGACCTTAAAGCCTGGCCGAAGTGTTTTTTCTGATACTTTAGATGACGATGGTAAAGGCTCTAAAAACATTAAGTTAGAGGTGTCACTTAATATCCATAACAGCCACGTAGAGCTTGATTTTACCCGTTGTTCTGATCAGGTCCCAGGCAACCTTAATTGTCCGGAGGCAGTCGCTGCAGCGGCATCTTACTATTGTTTCCGATGCTTGATGCCAGCAGATGTGCCAGCCTGTGCAGGGCTTTTCAGGCGCATTAAATTAATAACTAGAAAGGGGAGTATTGTTAATGCTAACCGGCCCGCAGCGGTAGCCGCCGGCAATGTCGAAACTTCTACGCGGCTGGTGGATCTGGTTTTTGGAGCGCTTGCTATGACTCTGCCAAAGAGAATTCCCGCGGCGAGCCAAGGCACCATGAACAATGTGGCAATGGGCTATATTGATGCGAAAACGGGGGCACGCTGGGACTACTATGAAACAATAGCCGGTGGGTTGGGTGGAGGGCCAAATTACTCAGGTCTTGATGCGGTTCATAGCCACATGACTAATACTTTAAATACTCCCATAGAAAGTTTGGAAATGAATTATCCACTGCGTATTCGCCGCTATGAAAAACGTAAGAGCAGTGGTGGAGTTGGCTTACATCCCGGTGGTGAAGGGGTGATACGGCAGTACGAATTCCTGCGCCCGGCACAGCTAAGTTTGCTTACCGAGCGTCGGCTAAAAGGGCCTTGGGGTCTGGCAGGAGGCGGCGATGGTGACGTTGGGGTTAATCTCCTTAACGGTGAAGCTATTCCGGCGAAATGCAATTTATCAGTTGCGACAGGCGACCTGCTAACCCTAATGACACCAGGGGGGGGTGGCTGGGGCTCGCCAGAAAGCGTTGATTCCGACGCCTTAGATACTATCGCTGGCAATGAGACCCTTGGAACCCCTTGAAATAGTCGCCGATGACTCAACCTTGTTTATCAGCAACCGCAGGTTAACTATCAACTAACAGAGAACTGACACCCTGCCGGTGAGCGTGTAGAATTGCGTTTAAATTAATTTAGACAGTTAATCGCGATAACAGCTAGTGATATCAATTCGTGACAATAGTGAGGCAGCAAACAATGAGTATCGAGACCACAATTCAGGAACAAATAGACGCCAACAGCATCTTGCTATACATGAAAGGAAATCCTGAGCAGCCTCAGTGTGGGTTTTCCGCACAGGTGACTCAATTATTAATGGCTTGTGGAAAGCGCTTTGCTTACGTTGATATTTTGAGCAATCCAGAAATCAGAGCAAACTTGCCTGCCATTTCAAATTGGCCAACATTTCCACAGCTTTTTATAGATGGAGAACTGGTGGGAGGATGCGACATTATTACCGAATTGCACGAAAAAGGTGAATTGCAGACCCTAGTAGATAATTCAAAAGAAGGTGCTTCGCCGGACACTCCTGAGTAACTTAAATTTTCGAGAGTGACCCGGAGGCTTGCCTCCGGGTTTATCCTTTAAATCTAGCTTTTTTTAAGCGTGACTAGTTTCCAGAAAACCTGAACTGTTTTTACTATCTGACTTACTTTCAAATTCCCTTACCTGAGTTAATCTTTTAAAGGCCAGCCCCCAAGCCGCTTCCACTTGTTGACGATTTCGTTGAACAGCTCTGCTGTTTTAGCCGCATCGTAACGTGCTGAGTGTGCTTCATTTTCATCAAAATCAATGCCAGCAACCTGACAAGCGCGGGCTAGCACAGTTTGCCCATAAACTAGGCCGCTGAGTGTGGCTGTGTCAAAACAGGAAAAAGGGTGAAAAGGATTACGCTTCAAGCTATGGCGTTCGCTGGCAGCATTGATAAAGCCAAGGTCAAAGTGCGCATTGTGACCGACTAATATGGCACGTTTACACTGATGGATTTTCATCGCTTCTCTAACCATTGTGAACATATTCTGAATCACTTCTTTTTCAGATTTTGCTATTCGCAGTGGATGAAAGGGGTCGATGCCAGTGAATTTCAGCGCAGCTTCTTCGAGGTTAGCGCCTTCAAACGGCACAACTCGGTGGAAAAAAGTTTGTTCGACAGACAGTATTCCTTCGTCATCCATAGCGGGTATTACTGCAGCTACTTCGAGAATGGCATCTGTTTTAGAATTAAAGCCGCCAGTTTCTACATCAATGACCACTGGCAGGTAAGTTCGAAAACGGCCAGATAAAAGATAATTTGTTGGCTCTTCAGGTTCACTAAAGCTCATTAAGAGTCCTTGCTTAATTGCCAGTTAATTGTTTCACCGGCGCGAATGGGAATTACGCTGCTATCTTCAAACTGAAAGTTTTGATCCATAGTCCATGGCGTCTTTATTAACTTAATTGTTTCGGTGTTGCGAGGCAGGCCATAAAAATCTGGCCCGAAAAAGCTCGCGAAACCTTCCAATTTGTCTAACGCATTTTGAGATTCAAACACCTCTGTATAAAGCTCTATAGCAGCAGGTGCTGAGTAGATGCCAGCACAGCCACAGTCGCTTTCTTTGAGGTGCTTTTCATGGGGTGCCGAATCAGTCCCGAGAAAGAACTGCGCGCTGCCACTGGTGGCTGCGCTGAGAAGCGCTTGTTGGTGGATGTTGCGTTTTAATATGGGTAGGCAGTAAAAATGTGGCCGAACTCCTTCTGCCAGTAAATCATTGCGGTTATACAGAAGGTGATGAACAGTGATGGTTGCCGCTATATTACTTTTTTGGGATTTCACAAAATCGACCGCATTCTTAGTTGTGATATGTTCGAGCACCACTCTCAACTCAGGATAGCGTTGCGTCAAAGGTGCTAGAACCTGATCGATAAAACATTGCTCTCTATCGAAGATATCAATCTCATGATCGGTAACTTCACCATGAATAAGCAGAGGCATATCTTCGTCAATCATCTTTTCAATTACTGAATAAACCTTGCTTATCTCTGTCACCCCGCTATCGGAATTTGTCGTTGCACCTGCTGGGTAATATTTTACGGCTATAACTAATTCAGACTCTCGTGCTGCGGTGATCTCCATAGGGCTAAGTTGGTCAGTGAGATAGAGCGTCATTAGGGGGTCGAATGTTAGCCCTTGTGGGACTGCGTCCAATATTCTTAACCGATAATCGCGAGCGGCGGCAACCGTGGTGATTGGTGGTTTGAGGTTTGGCATTACAATGGCTCGTGCGAAGCGCGCAGCCGTGTGAGCCACTGTGGTGGCCAGAGCAGTGCCGTCTCGAAGATGTAAGTGCCAGTCATCAGGTTGAGTAATTCTTATACTTTGATTGGTCATTAGGGGCTACGTCTTATGCTGAGGGCCTCTATTGTAGCGGAATTTTGTAGCGAAATACCGCAACGCAATAATGTAATTGAGCAAGGACAAGCATGGGCGAGTTTTTTGACAGCGGCAAGCTGTTTGAGTACAGAAATACTAGTTGAGAACAGCAAGTTCTAAGAGGTGTTTAAGAGTTGATTTTATCAAGATATTGACCGCTCTATGCATTGTTTGTGCTCAGTTTCGGGCGCGTGCTGATGAGAGTGAGCGGACTCTTTTGTATCAAACATCTATGCATGAGGCTTCGTGGTCCACCAATGTGTCTGTGTTCGAATGCATGCAATATAATCAAAACCACAGTTTAGTGAGGCACGGTTTTATCATCAGCGGTTGAATGGTCGCAATCAAGGTTTGTTACCTTCGCTCGCATATTTCAACGCGACATCCTCAGTTTGAGCCGCGTACCATCTTCTTGGAATTTTAATTCACCACAAAAATTTTGGTCTCTTGGGCCTACCTGCGACTGGCGATATCCTGCAAGAAGAAAGCGGTGCAAACTTGCTAATGGCTCAGATGCTTACTGCAATGATGACTCGATGTTCAGGGGAGTCAGCATTTTCCAATGTTGAGTCGGTTAATGTGACTTTGTCGCCAATGCGACTGCTAAACAGCATTGTGCTGTAAAGCGCAGCTGATGACTTTATTGGTGGCTTTGAAATAGATAATTTTACCGGTGCCGGTGCCGCGGGGTGAGATAACCTGTTGATAGCCCAAGAGCATGCCTTTTGGTGACAAAATATTTAATAGGAAAGGACATAGATCCAGCAGTCATTGCCGCAAGAGCGCGTGGCGAGCGGGAAAAGTATCTGATTGTGAGCCCTAAGAAGACCCCTACGGATCGCTACCGAAACCGCCGAGTCAATATAGTCATGCTAAGAGGCAATGGTATGATTACGGCTAAGTGATATACCTCCGGTTATTTTAACCTTCATTCGCGTTAGTGCTAGACTACGTCTCTTTTTGGAGACGAGTGTGCAGTTGGCGCGCACTGTGCCGGAAGTTTTCCGTTACCCCCTCGATAAGTTGAAAGCTCGTACTATCAACTTATCGTTTTTGTTTGGAGATAAGCATGTCCGAGATCAACAAGGTAGTTTTGGCCTATTCAGGCGGTTTAGACACGTCGGTTATTGCTAAGTGGCTACAACAAACGTACGACTGTGAGGTAGTTACATTTACCGCGGACATCGGCCAAGGTGGCGAAGTAGAACCGGCTAGGCAAAAGGCCAAGGCTATGGGCATTAAGGAAATCTATGTCGAAGATCTTCGAGAGGAGTTCGTTCGAGACTATGTTTTTCCGATGTTTAGAGCAAACGCAGTATACGAAGGGGAGTATCTGCTAGGGACTTCAATCGCCCGGCCATTAATAGCGAAAAGGTTAGTAGAAATAGCTGCGCAGACTAACGCTGACGCCATTTCTCATGGCGCCACGGGCAAGGGTAACGACCAGGTGCGCTTTGAATTGGGTGCCTATGCGTTGAGTCCAGGCATTGAGGTTATTGCACCATGGCGAGAATGGAATTTGAATTCCCGCGAGCGACTTTTGGCTTATTGCGACGAACACCAGATCCCGGTAGAGAATAAACTAGGTAAAAAGTCCCCTTATTCAATGGATGCTAACCTTCTCCACATTTCTTATGAAGGAGATATTCTTGAGGATCCTGCAGCTGAGCCGGACGAGGCGATGTGGCTGTGGAGTGTGTCCCCTGAAGAGGCACCGGATCAAGCGACCTATGTAGAACTGGATTATATTAAAGGTGACATAATTGCTATTGATGGCGAAAAGTTAAGCCCGGCGTCTGTGCTTGAGAAACTCAACAAAGTGGGCGGTGCAAATGGTATTGGCCGTGCCGATATAGTGGAAAATCGGTATGTAGGAATGAAATCTAGAGGCTGCTACGAAACTCCAGGAGGCTCGATTATGCTGAAAGGACATCGAGCAATGGAATCTCTTACCCTAGATAGAGAGCTCGCTCATCTTAAAGATGAGCTTATGCCTAAGTATGCATCCCTTATTTATAATGGTTATTGGTGGTCCCCAGAACGCACTGCTCTGCAAGGTCTTATCGATCAGTCTCAGCAATTTGTTAATGGAAAAGTGCGCCTCAAACTTTATAAAGGCAACGTAATCGTTGTAGGTCGTGAGTCTGCTGATTCGTTGTTTGATGAAAGCATTGCTACTTTCGAAGATGATGCAGGCGCCTACAATCAGGCAGATGCGGCCGGCTTTATAAAACTTAATGCGCTGCGTTTGCGAATCGCTGCACAGAAAGGTCGGGTTTAGGCGCGTGCTTGGAATCAGTTAGGTTCTGCTGATATTGCAAATTGCCGCCCAGGACAAGGATTGCTGACTATACTTTAACAAGTATTCACAATTCCAATGCGCGGCAGTATGTATTTAGATCAACCAAGGACTCTTCTGGTTGACGACAGTGAACTCAATTTATTCCAATTGATGGGATTGATGGATGGGGTGGCGGTTTCGCCAATCACTGCGCAGACAGGAAGCTAAGCACTAGCGTCCGCTTCTCGGCATGAGTTTGATGTGATTATACTGGATGTTGATATGCCGTGAATGGACGGCTATCAGATTCTG
This sequence comes from Glaciecola sp., assembly GCA_047628735.1. Classification (GTDB taxonomy): domain Bacteria; phylum Pseudomonadota; class Gammaproteobacteria; order Pseudomonadales; family Pseudohongiellaceae; genus UBA9145. Next base: position 10,902 of record JBLHVT010000029.1, on the reverse strand, counting down.
AACAAACTCGCCGCTGCCCCCCGATACTTCTGAAACGCCGGCGATATCCATGTCGTGAAATTTAGCTTAGGTCGAATTAAATTCTCATAGCTCATGCGCTATTGACTGTATTCAAAGGTTCATTTTGGTCGGCGGCCACGAGATATATATATATATCAGCGCAGGCGCAGGAATCGCAACGATCCCCGAATCGGAAAGTGGTGTCAATACAGTGCTTTGAAATGCGGACAAAGCTTTAAAATAGCTAAGCGAGCCGTAAGGTGTAGTTGAGGTTTGCAGCGCTACTTTGATTCTTGCCAACGTTGCTAAGTTTAAAATGGCAGCTGAGCTGCATCAGGTGATGATCAATAAACAGTTAGCGCTGAGCTATAAACCGGCTATAAACCTAAAGTTGACGCGGTTGTGAGGGATAGAAACTCAGGTTTACTGGCAGCACCTAAGGCATGCTGGGTATAAGTGGATTTTAATCTATTGCTGAAGCAATTGGGTTTATGCCGACAATCGGGGAATGGGTGGTCCGGCAAGGTGCCGATGCATTTGTTACAGGGTGGGTTTTGACCCTATTATATTTCTGTTTTCTTTTTATACTCACAGAGGTCTTCAATCATACAAGAACCGCAGCGTGGGGTCCGAGCGATGCATGTATAACGCCCGTGCAAAATAAGCCAATGGTGGGCATCGAGCAAAAACTCGTCAGGAATAAGTTTGATAAGGCGTTTTTCTACCTCGAGTACATTTTTCCCTGGCGCTAAGCCCGTTCGATTTGAGACTCTAAAAATATGCGTATCAACGGCCATCGCTATTTTGCGAAAAGCGGTATTAAGAACAACGTTGGCAGTTTTCCTGCCGACACCGGGAAGCGCTTCTAGAGCGTCTCTGGTTTGCGGTATTTGTGAATCATACTGTTGCACTAAAATCTCACAGGTCCTGATCACGTTAGCCGCTTTAGTGTTAAACAGGCCAATGGTTTTTATGTAAGTTTTTAGCTCATCGACGCCTAAGTCATAAATAGTTTGGGGCGTATTGGCAATGGGATAGAGCTTTGCGGTAGCCTTATTAACACTAACGTCGGTAGCCTGTGCGGACAGCATGACCGCAATAAGCAGTTCGAAACTATTGTCGTATTTTAATTCTGTTTTGGGTTCTGGATTTTCATTTTGCCAACGGCTGAAAATCTCAGTTCGCTTTAACTTATTCATAGTTTTCCTGTAACACGTGCACGCTCTACTTTTTTGATCCTTGTAGGAATCTTTTTGTTTCTGAGATTAAAACGATTATCGATCATTTTTTTTGCGGCTAAGAATAAACCCAGCAGGACAAATGCCCCAGGCTGCAGAGAAGCAAAAGGGATTAGTTGTTCTGAGTTTGCGTAAACTGCATTTTCGATACTACTGTTGGCGGCGCTTGTCAGGAGCGACCAATCTCTAAAAATTGAGCCAAAAACGACTAGTTCTCGAAAGCTCGAAAATAATGTTAAAGCGAGGATTATTCCGAAGCAATAGGACAGGCTTGACCCAAACCTGTAGGAACTAGTGGCATCATTGCGCTTATTGTTGCTGGTTTCTAAGTGGATAAGAATCGCAAAATTGCAAGCGAGCAGTGGCAGATACAACCCTAGCTGGCCATGTAAAGGCAGCCGAGTTAGTTGGAGAACTAAATCTATTCCTGTCGTTAAACTTGAGGTTAAGAATAGATACCAAACATAGCGCCATGCTGGTCTTATTCTGGAGTGAAGAGCCTTATCGACAGTCACTGCGCTGAGACAAATCACTGCGCTGATAAGGCCAAGCACCATACCCTTGGTTGCCGTAGTAGATATTGCCAGTAAAGGACTTAAGCCCAATAATTGCGTTAGCATGGGACTGCGAATCCAAATTGGGGCAAGCAGTGAGTTTGTATTGTCTTTTGTGTAATGCGCAATGCTCATAGTCTTAGTCCCTTTATTAGCTGACTAAATTTCGATTTATGGCCGTAGCTGGTTGGTTTAAAAAAGTGATCTAGCATTGGTGCCCAAAAATTGCCAAATACAACAGCTATCGCAACCGCATCTAGGTAGCTCCCCCAAACCCTAATGCTGTAGAGGCTGACGCCAATAATTACCCCATAGATTAAGCGCCCAAATGGTGTTGTCGCAGCACTAACGGGATCGGTAGCTATAAAAAAAGCGCCAAGGATTGTTGCGCTGCCGAACAGATGCGTATACGGCGTTCCTGTTAGCGCGGCGTTTCCGGAAGAATAAAATGCTAAAGACAGCAGAGCTACAGTGCCAATGATAGCGAGCGGAATATGCCAGCGAATTACCCCCAAGCCAAGCAGGGTAAGCCCGCCTAGTAAGTAAGCTATGTTCACCATTTCCCAGCCAGTACCGGCATCTCTAGACCAGAGTGAAGTGTCGGCTGAAAGTGCCGAAGCTAGGGCGTTGGGGCTAGCCATATTATACTCTGTAAGCGGTGTAGCCATCGCCATGCCGTCAATTAGTGCTGTGCTTATGTTCGAATCAAATGCCAAAAATGGAAAGCTGGCGACAAGGCTTTGTCGAATACCTTCAATGCTGAGGGGAGAGATCGAGCCGCCTGTTAAGTCGTGAGTCGGGACGTGCCAAGTAGTCATCGTTAATGGAAAGCTGAGCAAGAGAAATAAATAGCCGGTCATCGCGGGATTGAATGGGTTTTGTCCTAGTCCACCATAGGCATGCTTTGAGATTAAAATTGCGAACCCTATGCCCGCAACAATAAAAACCCATGGCATGCCAACAGGAACGCTGAGGGCAAATAGAACAGCGGTGACCACAGCGCTCAAATCTTTCATCTGCACTTGCGGATTTTTGCCTCTACAAATAAGACATATCGCTTCAAATGCTAGAGCGGAAACTGTTGCAATCAGAATGTTAAGAAGGATGCCAATTCCAAAAAACCAGCACGACAATAAAATGCCAGGGCATAAGCAAAAGAGCAGAATTGCCATTAAACGGCTAACCGAGTGCGCATTGGTTTGCCGTGGAGAAGTGATAGCTAAGCGCGTCACGTTTGAGACTTTCCAGTTACGTCTCGTGCTTTTTGAATTTTTTTCAGGGCAGATTCAGCTTTTCGTTGTTTAACTCTGCTCACTGCAGCGGCAATGTCTGCTTTTGCTTTGCTTCGCGAAAAATCGGCGGAGTCAGTCTTAGTTGAGCGATCCTTTGTTAGGCGTGCTTTACGATTCTTAGATTCTTCTGTGTCTTTTTTTAACCGGTACTGGCGATATTGATAGCGTTCCTGCCAGTGTTCGCTTAGCTGGCTCCGTTGCACCTGAGCTAGTTCTGTTGCCTTGCTGGCTTTAAAGTACTGGACCAGGGGGATGTTGCTCGGGCACACATAAGAGCATGCGCCACATTCGATACAGTCGCTTAGGTTCTGGTCTTCTAAATTTTCTGAATCTTGCGATCGAGAAAATGCGTAAAGTTGTTGGGGCAATAGTTTTGCGGGGCAGACGTCAGCGCAGTTGCCACATCGTATACAAGCTAATTCTGCAGGCAGATCTGGGAACCATTTTAAAGATGTGGCAATGATGCAATTGGTGGCCCTAGATATTGCTACATTATCGTCAAAAAGAGTAACGCCCATGAGAGAGCCACCAACAATAGTGGACTCGTGTGTCAACACGTCGTTACCACACAGTTCTAGTAAAAAAGGAATTGGTGTGCCAAACAAGACTTCAAAATTCTTCGGTGTTTTTAATGGAGTCCCAGCGAGGGTAGTGATTCTGCTTATCCAAGGTTGCCCTATGACTATGGCGTTATGGGCGGCGTAAGCGGTGTCAACATTTTGGACAAGTACATTAATATCTGACGGTAAGCCGCCAGAAGGTACTTCCTTACCGGTGACCGCTTGAACGATTTGCCTCTCGCCGCCGGCGGGGTACTTAGTCGGAACCAAGACCAACTCGATAACACTGTTTGCTAGTGCTAGCTTTAAAACTTGAATGGCGTCTGACATTTCTGTTGCTATCGCCACAATGCATTTGTCTGCGTTACTAGCCTGCTGTAAAATTTCAGCACCTAAAACAATTTGCTCAGCTTTTTCACGAACCAGAGCTTCATCTGCACTGATAAAGGGCTCGCATTCGCAGGCATTGATTATTAACAATTGGGTTTTTGATTGCATCGCAAGATTCAATTTCCCAGACGTTGAAAAGTCTGCACCTGCTAAACCGCCAACGCCCTGATCGTGTAGTTTTTCTATAAGTTGGGATGCGCTTAACGATTGGTATTGCGTCATCGCGTGTAGTGGCTCAAATTTGTCTTGGCCGTCTACGGCAATAACTATATGAATCTGGCGCTCGGCAAATGAGTTGACGACATGCTTTGCAGTAATTTCCTTAATCTGACCGGATGTGGGGGCATGAATCGGGATGCCATACGCCGTTGTAGGTGTCGCGATAAGTTGATTTTTGAGTACCCAGTCGCCGACAGAAACTAGAGTTTCGAGAATCTTTCCATCGCGTTGCTTGAGAGATAGCCACAGTTCTTCTGGCAGTGGTGCTGGCATTATTTGGGAGCGCAGTGAGTGCTCTTTAAAATGCGCTGGGGTTATTCCTCCTGGGGTTTTATAGGCTGCTGTTGAGCGCTGGCTGGAGAGCAGGCGTGCTAGCAAATTCATAATTTTCTCCATAGGCTGTTATGGAGACTGTTTAAGTCATCTGGCAAACACCAGTCGGGCTTTGTATTTGCGAGCGCTGGAATCATGTCGATGCAATCCACAGGGCAGGGGTCGACACATAAATCGCATCCGGTGCATTCGGCTCCGATGACCGTATGCATCAATTTCGGTCCACCGAGAATAGCATCAACCGGGCAAGCTTTAATGCATTTTGTGCAGCCAATACATTCATCTTCTCGAATAACTGCGACCTTAAATACCTCGAACTCACCATGAGCGGGATTAAGGGTTTTGACCTGATCATTTAGTAGTGTAGTGAGCTTAACAATGGTCTCTTTTCCACCGGGTGGACATTGGTTTACTGGCTCGCCCTTACTGATCGCACGGGCGTAAGGTCTGCAGCCTTCGTAGCCGCATTGTCCGCATTGTGTTTGGGGCAATAACTGATTGATTTTGTCGACTAATGAGCGCTGCTGCTGGTGTCGTTTGTCAAGCCAATGGTAGACCTTAGCTAAGGCATACAGGCTAAACGAAATGGCCACGCCGATGAATAGATAAGTGGCAGCTGTTGTATTGACGAAAGGGGTTTCCACTAGAATAGTCTCGTAAACCCAATAAAGCTCATTGCGGCTATGCCGGCGCTTATTAGCAAAATTGGATTGTCTCTAAATACCTCTGGAGTGTCCGAAGTGCTTAGTCTTATCTTAAGTGCGCTGAGACCTATCAGGACAGAAGCAAAGCCCAGTGCTGCGCCAATGCTTGTTGCCATAGCGTGGAAAAAATTGCTGAAAGAAGGGGCCATCTCAGAATTTTGCAAAGAATTTCCAACAACAGCGCTATTAATTCCAGCCAGATAAAAGCCGACCGACTGCTGGCGAGCTATGAGTTTGAAGTTTTCGCGAACGACTACCGCTAGAACAGTGGTAAGAGTCGCGCTGACTACAACAAAGACTATAAGCCTTAAAACCTCCAGAGCGAGTGGAGATAAAACGAACCAGAACAAAAGCTGATTTATGCTTGAACTGAGAATAAGGACAATCGCGGTAAAAATAGCAATATCAATTGCCGGTTGGAGACGCTCACTGAAATTAGCGACAGCAGAGACACCCAAAAGCTGGATGAAGACTATATTATTCACCAAAGCGGCGGCTAAGATGAGGCTCGCTATGTCCGACATTGGGGATGGCAGTCCTAATTAGACCGTTAAAAGTTGCGATGATTCTAGCACGGTTAAGTCAACCATAAAAAACCCTGCGTTTTTTTGCAGGGTCTTGATCTAAGCAAGGTTTAATAGGCAAAGCTTAGCTCGCCAAGCGGTGAGCACTTTAGTCTGGAAACAATTCTTTAGAGTAGGCCGCAGGAATCCTATATTGATCTAAAATTTGTTGTTCTGAGTCAACGGCATCGGCATGATTAATAACCATTTGATAGCCATTTGTGTTTTCAAAAACGATATTATCTGAGCCATTGTTTTTTACTATGTTGGAGAAATGCGAAAAATCTCGAACTGGCTCACCGTTGACCGAGTCCACTACCCAATTGCGCCAGTCGTGATAACCTAAATTCACGTCAGCGGCGAGAACTTGAAGTGCGACTACACGTTCTCGGCGCTCTGGTGAACTCCATTCATTACGAGCTTGCAAGAGGGTAACAGGTGCGGCCCGTGACCAATCATTGCCCCATCGTTTAATGAGGTTCATATTGAGTGGTACGAATAAAATTCCGCCGTAAATATAATACTCAGGGGTTTCATCAAACTGCTCGCCGGCAACAAGGCTATAGCTTTCTAATGCTCGGTCGGCGTTAAGTTTGGCAGTGCGGACGTTACCGGCGCGTGAGTAAGTAATATTAATACTCTCGCCAATGTGGTGTAAATCGATCGCATGTTTATAATCAGTGAGAAGATCTTCTGACAATTTGATGCTGCCATCATCGGCAATGTCATAATCGTCTATTTTCAAAATAACATCGTTTTCTCTAAGCTTGCCGCGAGCAGGTGAGTTCTCGAATACTTTAATAACTAAGACACCGTGGTCGTCGTCACTAATACCGTAGGCCAGTTTTGCTGCGGGTGAATCTAAAGTTTGGGTTCGAAAACCCAGGTCAGGAAAGCCATCATGCTGGTTATCTTCACTGTCTTTTAACACGTGACGGATGATGCTGGGAGGAACAAAATAACCAAGATTTTCAGCGCGACCGCCGGCGTTGGCTTGCATTACAACTCCAACGATTTCGCGATTAACGATAACTGGCCCGCCGCTATTGCCAGGATTGATCGCCGCATCGAGTTGCCCAGCTAAAAAGTAAGAGCCGGCGTGAGCATAGATCTGCTGCTCGACCCTCGAGAGGATGCCTTTAGTTATGCTTAGTGACTTTCCTCCAATAGGGTAACCATAGACCGAAACCTCATCTAAAGGCTCTGGTAGATTGCCAATTGCTAGCGCTTTCAGATCATCAAAAAAGCCATCTTCCTCTACCGTTATTAAAGCTAGGTCTGCCTCATGGGAGATGAATGACACTTTTGCAAGATAGCGTTTAGGGTCGTTGTGTTTTTGTGCTTGAACATAGCTTGCGTTAGCAACTACGTGAGCATTGGTAAGTATTTGATTGTTGGCGATGACCGCACCAGAGCCGCTACTTTGGCGAGGATTCAATAGCCGCCACGGGGTAAAATAATCCGGCGCGGCTTGAGTGGTATAAATTTTAATGACTGAATCTTCAATCGTCCGTATTTCACTGCTTTGAGCGTTACTATTCGTGCTTACGGCAGAAAAAGACATGGCCAGTGTGAATAAAATCATACTGCGCGAGACAGCCCCTAGGGACTTGGTTGCTATTCTTGAAATCAAATTCATATTGACCTATTGGTTCATCCATTCATTTATAATCAAAAAAATTGTGACCGATGCGCTGGTGTCTTACGAGACATACGATGCCAGTGCAGGCAACTATTTTCAACTGCTGTGATAGGCTAGGGAGTTGTTGGTTGTGATTAACCGCCCGTCTTGCTTAAGTTTTATCAGTGAAAATTTGCAAACCCGGGTGTCGGCAATTTCTAAGTAACTCGCATTCCTGGTTTTGCGCCTTCGTGAGGTTCTAGCAACCAGATGTCAGAGCCGCCTGGCCCTGCGGCTAATACCATTCCCTCTGATAAGCCGAATTTCATTTTTCTGGGTTTCAGATTAGCAACTACAACCGTTAGCTTACCCTTCAGGTTAGCTGGGTTATAAGCTGACTTGATACCAGAAAAAACTGTTCGCGTTATTTTTTCTCCCTGCTTGTCCTCGCCGAGATCAAGGGTCAGTTTTAACAGTTTGTCTGCGCCTTCGACATGATCGGCGTCGGTAATCTTTGCTATTCGTAAATCAATTTTAGCAAAGTCTTCAAAGTCTATTTCCGGCTCAAAAGGAGAGTTTGCATCGTTTGAATCTATGCTTACTGTCGGCTCAACACTACTTGTGTTAACTTCAAATTCAGCTTGAGTTTCTGCCAACATAGCTTGCACTTTATCTGCTTCAACGCGAGTCATTAGTGGTTTGAATTTTTTTATCTCATGCTCAAGTAAAAGGGCATCTATATCACTCCACGTCAGCTCGGATACATTTAGAAATTCCTCGGCCTGCGCTGCCATTGCTGGTAATACTGGTTTGAGATAGATGACTAAGAGGCGAAAAGAATTGATTCCGGTACTGCAAATCTGCTGGAGCTCGCCGGACTGCTTGTCTTCTTTGGCAATGACCCAAGGTTGTTTGTCATTGATATATTGATTGGCTTTATCCGCTAGTGACATGATGAGTCTGATGGCTTTGCCGTATTCTCTTTCTTGATAATAATTGGTAATTTCTTTGTTGGCAGCCTGCATTTCGGCAAGTAACTCTGGATTATCTAACTCGCTAGATAGCTGGCCATTAAAACCTTTGCTGATAAAGCCAGCGCAGCGGCTCGCAATATTGACAACTTTCCCGACTAAGTCAGAGTTAACTCTAAAAGCAAAATCTTCTAGGTTTAAATCCAAATCATCCACTCCAGAGGATAATTTTGCGGCAAGATAGTAACGCAAATACTCCGGGTTTAAATGCTTCAAATAGGTTTTAGCGTTAACGAAAGTGCCTCGCGATTTAGACATCTTAGTGCCGTCAACCGTAAGAAAACCGTGCGCATAAACGGCTGTAGGAGTACGATAACCGGCACTGGTTAGCATGGCGGGCCAGAATAAAGTGTGAAAATTGATAATGTCTTTGCCAATAAAATGAAACAGCTCAGTATTGCTGTCGGCTTTCCAGTACTCGTCGAAGTTATAGTCGCTGCGATCGCAAAGGTTTTGAAAGCTGGCCATATAACCTATTGGTGCATCTAGCCATACATAGAAGTATTTACCCGGGGCACCAGGGATTTCAAATCCAAAGTAGGGTGCATCTCGGCTTATATCCCACTCTTGAAGCTCGTTATCTAGCCATTCGCTAAGTTTATTGGCCACCGGCTCCTGCAGTGTTCCGCTTCGCGTCCAAACTCTAAGCATGTTTTTGAACTCAGGGAGCTTAAAGAAAAAGTGCTCTGACTCTTTTTCCACGGGGGTGGCGCCGGAAATAGTCGAACGGGGGTTTATTAATTCTGCCGGGCTGTAAGTAGCGCCACAAGATTCGCAATTATCACCGTATTGATCTGCTGTTTTACATTTAGGGCAGGTGCCAATGATGTAACGATCTGCCAAGAAAAGGCCTTGTTCTGGATCGAATAGCTGTTTGATGTGCCGCCTAGCGATATGACCGTTATTATCTATTGTCTTGTAAATCGACTCGGATAATTTTCGATTTTCCTCAGTATGGGTAGAGTAAAAATTATCAAACTGAATATGAAAACCTGCATAGTCTTTTTGATGCTCAGCGTTGACCTTGTCGATTAGCTGCTGGGGGGTTATTCCTTGGCGCTGCGCACTGAGCATTATCGCGGTACCGTGGGCATCGTCGGCACAAACATAGACACAGTCATGGCCCAATAAGTTTTGTAGCCGCACCCAAATATCGGTTTGAATCGCTTCCATCATATGGCCAAGATGAATTGCTCCATTGGCGTAGGGAAGTGCGCTGGTTACGAGGATTTTGCGAGTGCTCAAGAAATTTCCTTATTTTACATTCTGTAGGCCAGTAGAGGTGGTCGTCTCGACACTATAGGACTCACCATACTGTCAGCTGGGTAGTTTTCATTGATCTTAGGCTGTTTAAATCTCCACCATTTCAAAATCTTCCTTACCAACACCACAGTCCGGACACATCCAGTCATCGGGTATATCATCCCAACGGGTGCCAGGAGCGATACCGTCTTCCGGTAGGCCTAGTTCTTCGTCATAAATGAAACTACAAACCAAACATTGCCATTTTTTCACGCGCATTACCTCCAGTCCTAGTATTTGTTTAACCATTGCCCAGTTCAAACTTTTAAAGCACCAGCCTACCAAAAACTGTTTTGGCGAGGCGGCGATAAGGTTTCGATTCTGGGATTAGCGGCAAATTTGCCGCGTAGCGGTTTATGAAGGGTGTAGATTTTACTCCAAACTGGCAACAATTTCAGTAGCTTTTTAGGGTTTTACAGCTTTGCAGCAGGTAAGCAAATAACAGGTGATTCAACGCTTGAATGGCATTATCATTCGCGTCCCCTTGAAGTTGGCGTCCCGCCTTTTGGAAATTGAATATGAGTATCAAGTCAGATCGTTGGATTAGAGAAATGTCTCGTACCCAGGGCATGATAGAACCATTTGAGCCGGAACAAGTGCGTTCCGAGGCAGGTGAAAAGGTTATTTCCTACGGGACCTCCAGTTATGGCTATGACGTGCGCTGTGCTACGGAATTTAAAATATTCACTAATGTTCATACTACTAGTGTTGTTGACCCTAAGAATTTCGACGAAAGTTGCTTCATTTCAGTAGATGAGCCGTACTGCATAATCCCGCCGAACTCCTTTGTTTTGGCTAGAACTATCGAATATTTCCGGATTCCAAAAGATGTTCTTACGATATGTTTAGGCAAGTCGACCTATGCTCGATGCGGCATTATTGTCAACGTCACGCCTTTAGAGCCTGAGTGGGAGGGTCATGTAACCTTGGAATTTTCGAACACTACGCCGCTACCAGCCAAGATTTACGCTAACGAAGGCGTAGCACAGATGCTGTTTTATCAATCTGATGAGCAATGTGAGACTACCTACAAACAGCGTAACGGCAAGTACATGAGACAAACTGGTGTCACACCGCCCAAAGCTTAAATACAAA
>JBLHVT010000028.1:0-31093 GCA_047628735.1 Glaciecola sp. | reverse complement strand
GATTTAACCCAGACCATACTCAGGATGTTGTATACGGACCCGCAACAACAGATGAAATGGCAAATGCACGAATATATTATGCGCCGACCAAGGCTCGCGGGATCGTAGTCGGCGACCCAATTCCAGAAGATGTCCTTCGCAAAGCAAGGCTTGCCGAGGACACCAGACGGTCACGAACTGAACTGCTAGACCTTTCTGAAAATGACCTTAACTGGCTAACAGAAGATAGTCCTTGATTTAATACGCCAAGGCTAGCCTACGAAGCTATTAGAAAACGGCAAGTACCTTCCATAGTACTTGCCGTTTTTTAGATTTAGGTATTGGTTTGAGAACTTTTAGTTGACCGCTGAGCCAAGCTACAAGTGGCGAGGATATTTCATGCAAACGATCAGGGCCAATAGCCCGTGAGTGGGAAATACCGTGGTCATTTATGGCGCGAAAATACTTGGCTTGGCCGGCCAACAGGAGCTGGGGTGTTGTTTTCTTAACGTCCTTCGGCCCTGATTGTTCACAAACAGTACGCCGGTAACTTGAGTGATCGAATTCCCTAGATGCTAAACTTATCCGCACTAGAATCCGCACTTTAAAGCAAATTAATCTACTGACTTAACTGAATACTTTCTAGAGATATTTTAGGCTCTGATCTCTTGATTTCCAACCCCTTGATTAAAAAACAAAGAGACCGACATTGCTCGCTGGGCAGGGATAACAACATCAGCTGCGGTGGCGTTTTAGCAAACGACCTTTAGTGTGCACCAACCGTAATCGGCTGCCATTTCTTTACACGATTCTTGACTACGTCAATATCGTGTTTACAGACACCCGCCTTATCAATCAACTTGATTTCGCAAATATCGCAGCGTACGCATTCTTTAAAATCTATTTCAGCACCACGGATAGCTCCTGTGGGGCAGCTGTGCTCACACACCTTGCAGACCTGACACTGCTCAACTCTCTTTATTTTGAAAGGAGAAAGAATTGATGCCACCCCTAGCGCTGCCCCCAGCGGGCAGGCATAGCGGCAATAAAATCGAGGCACGAATGCGGCGCCGACAATGAATGCCAGCAAAATGAGCCAAAGCACTAAAGACTGGCTAAAGTAGAAAATTGTACCAAACGGTTCAAAATATTGAAACAGACTCTGTTCACTAAAAGTAAGCGCCATCGCAATGAGAAACACTAGCACCGCGTATTTCGCATAAATCGCCACATCATGAATTCGTTGAGGGACTTTAAGCTGAAAATTCCTGGGTAGCAAACGAGTAATAACGTCTTGCAACGCGCCAAATGGACATAAGGATGAGCAGAAAACCCTACCCCAGAATAACGTCGTAATCACGGTAAAACTGACTATCAATAGTAATGGCAGGTCATTTAGAAACATCGAAGGACCCAGTTTTAAGCCATTGGTAATATGAGAAACTGAAACAAAACCTCCATCCACAAAGCCCAAGTATACTAGGGTTACTGACAGGGCAACCCAACGTATGGTTACTTGCTTAAGAAAAAATGCGGTGCTGACAAGGACTAATAAAACCAGCAAAGCAATAACTTCAAGCCAAGGTGCGTTGAAAAAAAGGTTGGCAAGAACACCCCCGGCAACGTCAGACTCGAATACATCGCCGACAGTCGGCAAGTATTCGACGGGAATACTACTGCCTGTACTCAACGCTAAAGCTAAAGCAGAAATTTGGTAGTCTGTTTCAACGAAAGAATCAAAACTGCCAAGGTCCTCGCTCATGTCGTAGAGTATTGAAAAAGGTAGATTAAGATCAATTTCTGATGCAAGCACTAACGCCCCAGCGTAGCGGACCTGATCGGCTATTAATCCCTCATCGGCGCTACCGGCGTAGACGAATCTATTGCGGCTGACTCGAAAACGCTCTGCGCCCTGCTCAATCGCTAAGCGCTCTTGGCGAAAAGGCACCTGCGTATCGCCATCAATGCCGACCACCACCAAATTACCCTCGGAAACGCGACTGCTGGCTTCACGGTCTGCGCCTGAGTAATCACCAACCCCTAAGATTAGTTCTCCTAGGCCATCATTGCCTATAAATACAAAACTCAATTCTAACTGTGTCCCATCTGACTGAGGCACTATCAGCTGCGCAACGAAATTTTCAGCCTTTAAGTCTTGCCAAGACTTGGCGCCAAGCTGCGCCAGCGCATATGACTCGTTATTTTTTCCATTGGCCGAAGCAAAATCAGGCAAGTAAACTTGAGCAACTTCTCTACTTGCATTCCTAACTCCTCTTGACAAAGCCCAGCTCGTAATCGTCGCTCTAGAAACGCCATCGATGTCGCGTCCAACCCTAAACCCATCAGTGACGTTTTTTCCCGTAAACTGATTAGGAAAATTTTCCGTGGCTAGAAAATCGCCTCTTATGCTCCTATAAGACTCACGGTAGAAAAGAACCTTGATGCCGGTTACAGAACCAGACATATCCAAACCAGCCATGACTTCGATGGGCGCACTGTAGCCAACTTCTTCTGGAGGGTAGTCTTTGGTTTCAAACAAATACCCCACCACGACTTCACCGTCCACTGAATCCGCGTAGGCTGTAATGACAGGAGGAGAGCCAGACTTTTCAGAAAATCGAGAGGCCTTTGGAAAAACCTCTAGCATGAGCTCAGGGGTAACTGGAAGGCTAGGCTGGGCAATGCAAAACGAAGAAAAAAGGCATACACAAACTAACGCTATTATTTGAAAAACCGAAGCTTTGAATTGAAAAACCAGAGCTTTGAATTGGAAAAAAAGATAATTGTTAGATTCCGAAAACTTGCAATAGCCAGACACTGCATTGGACATTGTTGTAATTCTTATAAGGATTTTTAATGCCCACATCCTACACAATTTTCAGCAAATAGGATAACTCTCCTAATGCTCTGTGAGCGCCGTGTTAAGGTTTTTTTTCAGTTCGCTAAAACCAAATGGTTTATTCAAGCAATAATGGCGCCTTTTACTTAAATGCTCATCTTGCGCCGTACACTCACTATAGCCGGCGGCCAGAATTACCCGGACGTTTGACCTGTGCTTTGCACTAAATTGTCGAATATCAAGACCGAAAATTCCGAGCATAGAATAATCTGTAATCACAAAATCTATCTCTAAATTCAGATCACCAATCACATCAAGTGCAATCTTCGGGTTAACAAAGAAAACACATTCATGGCCGAATCCTTTTAGCATGAAAGCAACGGTCTCTAATGCGTCTTCTTGAGCATCAGCCAACACAATCGTTGATTTGGCGTGTTAGCGTTCACATATTTAGGCAGCTCAACTAACTTAGCGTCAATCTCGACAATGGGCACAACTATAGAGCCTGTGGTTCCCGAGCCTAGAATAGATTCAATATCTACTGCGCCGCCGTGCCCAAAGACTATACCTCGGGCAATGAACAGCCCCATGCCGTTGCCAAGGTCTTTGGAGGTAGAAAACGGATCAAACATTTTTTCAATTCCATCTTCTGTAAGTTCCCCTGCTTTGTTGAAAAATTTAACCAAGGCATAACATCCACGGACTAACTCACCATGAAGGAATTTAGCCGTTTCACTACGCTGTAATACCGAGACACTTAACTATATTTTCCCGGCATACTCGCCTATGGCCTTGTAAGTGTTGGTTAGAAGATTTATACAGACTTGCGATAGCTGATTTGGATCTGCCAGCACATTGACGTTTGTCTCATTGTCGCTGAACGACAGGCTTGTCGACTTTGGCATCCCTGTTTACATGATTTGAAACGACCCAAGCAATAAAGCATTTAAATTAGTCACATCTGTGAGGTCCAAAGATTGTCTAATAAAAGCCAATATTTAACCAACCAACCTCTTCGCTTGAGCGTTGGTTTTCGTCAATTTGTAAGCTTTTCGAGCAGCCTCGTCATTACCCGATATTTTTAATTTGAGCCGCTAAGTAAGTTCCAAAAGAACCCCCATAATAACTCCAAGAACATTGTAGAATATCATGAGCTATCCCACCTGCTAGAGTCCCCAACGATTCAAACTTCTGCGCCTGCCTAGCTTGGTTTTGCAGCACCAGCTTTTCCTCAACTTCTTTTCGCTTACTGATATCCCGAGTGACACCAACCCAGATGGCACTATTATCAGCCCAGTCGTTGACTGGCTTAGCAGCGATTTCATAACTGATCTTATCTCTATTTTTGTTTATTAATTCAACCTCGAACAGCTGAACTCTTTAGTCCGTTGAGGAAGATTTCGCTAACGCTAGTTTAACCGAAGAGTTTGTCATTATGCATCGTCGAGGCAGCCTCAGTAGTTCCTCAATTTATAGCCCGTTAGCTGTTTAACAAAGGGACTACACTAAGTAGCTCGGTTGTTAGCGCCATCCCAAGCTCAAATCTCACTTCGGTCTCTCGCGCTTTTTTCTCGCCTTAGCGAAAGAAACTGTGGAAAAAGCACCGCCAACAGTAAAAATTCAGCAAGGCAACACTGTAAATAGAGCCGGCATAGTCATCTAGAATAGTCATCTAGAATAGACATTGACTTATTGTTTACCAAGTCAGAGTCTGGCCTATGCGCCAAATTAAAATTCCATCTTCTTAACTGGTCATAGTCCAATCTAAAATCTCCAACAATATTTACTTTAGCGTTAGTTTGGTTAATTAAAGATGAGGCAGCTCTGCTCGCGTTGTGCGCTTATTTATCGGCGCTATACATGTATCCACTTGTAACACCGTGGTTGAACCGATTCCCAACAAAACAGTAAAGTGCAGCCGCACTAAGCCTGCTTAGCTCGGGCGGAAAATTGACACTATGAGTAAACTCCCCCGTTTACATTGGCCGTGCAAGGCGTAATAAAAACAATAGATTTGTCATTCAAACTAGCCAGGTAGGTAGGTGGCTATTTAACCCATTGGCGGCCTCACGATGATGGAGCGTTAAATTGATCGACATACTCCGCATCAACATCTTTGGTCCTCGCCGTATAGGGTAAATCTGATTGCCCAGCACCAGGGAAAACGTCAATATTTTTTGCATTAAGATAAAGCATGCTTGTGACTTCGCTAGTCTTTCGAATTGCGCAATTCGACTCAGATTTAATTACACGGATGCTATTTTGAGAAAGGTCTGACTCGTCTAAATTTGCCGCCGACAACAGCAGCACTTTTACAACGTCGGCAATAAATTCTATTTCGAGCACAAATTCAATCGCAGCAAGCAGCACTGCCACCAACATATCAATACCCTGCTCATTTATGATGGCGCAGATTTTGTCAGCGTAAAGCTTTTTGGTTATCGGGGCAGACTAATTTGTCTGGTTTTAAATTTTGAAAGGAGACTTGCACCCTGTTCCCTTTAGTTAGTAGCGAGTATAGATTCGAGAAAATGCCGATCACCTCGCAGCAAAAGAATGTGATAAGTATCATCCTCAGCACCGTAAGATAACGCGCTAAACAGCCGTAAAAAAGTGTAGTAATAACAACAAGCTTCGAAGTGAATTTTACGGCCATTTGCAACAAGTTGTTTATTTAGCTATCTGATCTCGACATAGAACTGACGTTTGACCCACACCCGAGAATTTCAGTATAGTTAAGCTACTACTAGCGGGCCGAATTATTTATCCCAGCAGGTAGATTGTAGGCTTACGACACCTTGCTCTTCGCTTATCTGGAGTCTCTGACATTTATAAAATTAGAGAAAAAAAAGAAAATAAAACATAAAAATCAATGACTTATTCTTATCAGGAGCGCGTCAATCTAAGTGATTCAACCATCATAGCGCAGGCTTTAAAGTGAAAACTAAAATCATCTGACAAGCCTTATTCGCCACTCAAAGAGCAAACGGTTTGCCCAAAGCAGGCGTTAACTACCGACTTAGTTATGAATGACAGTACTAGCAAGACGAGCTAACTTGCACACCTGTGAATGGCAAATTAGGCGATCCATACACTGATCGAGAACACAGCTCCATCAGCCTCGACTTTTGACGATGGCAAAATTAGTCTACGCTGCCTGCAGGTTCAATTTCTTCATCATCTATCCACACAAAACCAGCTTATTGCCTTGCTGTGTTGCAAATACTTAAAAACGGAGCGTTACTCATGCAAGAAAGATCACCTCCACACAAGGGCCTTTTTTACTTCATTTTCACGCTGTCATGCTTGCTCTCATTCTCTGCCCCCGCGCAAACCGTTGCAGAGCGGCCTCGTGCCAGAGAAGCAGGTGTAGTTGTGGGAATATTCGAAACCGGTGCATTAAACGCCATCACTGATGTGAAAGGCGTTCTAGTTGGGCATGAAACACTGATCGAAGGCGCGAATATTCGTACTGGGGTTACTGCAATAATCCCAGCGCCGGGAAATTTATATACACACCCCATACCTGCTTGGATTCACGTTGGTAACGGCTATGGCAAGCTTATTGGTGAGACTCAGGTACGCGAATTTGGTGAAATTGAAACGCCAATTTTGCTCACTTGCACACTTTGTGTTTGGAGTGCTGCCAATGCACTTAAGCAATGGACCTACGAGCAACCCGGCATGGGTGAGCACACGGTTAACCCAATTGTTGGGGAGACCAATGATTCTCGGGTTAACGATATGTGGGCTGACCCCATTCAGAAGCAACAGGTTTTTAATGCTCTAGCTAACGCTAGTGCTGGTCCTGTGGCAGAGGGCAGTGTTGGAGCAGGAACTGGCACTCAGGCATTTGGCTGGAAAGGCGGTATCGGGACTAGTTCGCGAGTTTTATCAGAGCAGTTAGGTGGCTACACCGTAGGGGTTTTAGTGCAAACCAACTATGGTGGAATTATGCGAATAAATGGGGCTCCGGTGGGCCGTGAACTTGGCACCTATTCTTTTAGAGAACAAGTCTTAGCCCAGGATGACGGCGACAAGGAAGACGGATCCATTATGATTGTTGTCGCCACCGACGCTCCACTGACCGCCCGCGGGCTTGATAGACTTGGCTTAAGAGCAATCATGGGCTTAGCCAGAACCGGCTCATTTGCTAGCAACGGCTCTGGAGATTACGTTATTGCATTTTCTACGGATCCGGCTGTTCGAAAACCTCGCACCAGCAATGGCCCAGTGACAAACAATGTACTTGTTAACTCTTCTCTGTCACCCCTATTCGCAGCGACAGCAGAAGCGACAGAAGAAGCTATCTATAATGCTATCTTTAAGGCTACAACAGTCAAAAGTGACCGAGGCTCGCTTGAAGCCGTGCCTTTGGATCAAGTTATGGAAATTCTTGAAAAGTACCAAGCACTAAACTGGGATCAGACAATCTCAAAATAGAAAACATAAAAACAGATCAAAAAGGCTGTACTTAATTCGTCTTAGTCTGTAAAAGTTTGTTTCACTTGACCCTGTGTGTACGTTGGCTGCTATTTCCTGTGATATGCTATGGTCAAAATTTGGGGCGTACGGCGGAACAGGCGCCCGCTAAATACCGGGGCTGAGAACACAGGTGCCCTTTAATACCACATTTAAAAGTGACAAAATCACTGAAGACGCTCATCGAAATACGCTATAAATGTTAACGGACGATCTTACATTTTACCTGTTCGCTATAGGTTTCATTTCTCTGCTAAACCTGATGATCACATCCGGTTTGTGGCTGAGTTTTCGCACCTCTAAAAAACGCTATTTGGCCATAGCCAGCAGCGCTGCTGCAGTTGAAGTTTGTCGGCACACCGTCGACTTTTTTCTTGGATCTAATCGGGATTCTTTCCTTCTTTATATCACCTCAAGTTTTTTACAGTTCGGATCAACGATTATACTAAGTGCCAGTCTGCTATTCATATTCAGAAATTCACTAGGCAAGGAGCTGTTGATATTTATCGGCCTTATTCTTAGTTTAATTGCGGTAACGTTATTTCAAATTTTCATCCCACTGTCGCCAGCGATTTATCTAAAATATCTTTACGCATGCCCTCTAATAGCGGCCACAGGATTCCTGTGCTGGAGAGCTTGGTTTACCGGAAGCATCTTATCACCCAGTAAAATTTTCCTGCTTGTCGCAAGTGGAGCACTTTTACTTATTCGAATTACGCTGCCAAGTTTGGTAATAGATAATTTTTATCTCCTGCTTTACTACATGGAATATTTATCGTTCTCGATGGTGCTGATTGCATTAATAATATATGAAATCGAGTATTCCAATAGAAAAGTCAGAAGGTTATTGGATAGCAGAACCCAGTCAGAACAAGATCTGCAATTTATTGTCGATAATTCGCTGGACATAATCTTGGTTGCCGATGACGCAGGCCTACTCAGATCTTGGAGTACCAAAGCTCAAGAAGTCTTTGGCTATACTAAGGATCACGCCGTCGGAAAAGTTAATATGGACGAAATGTTCGAAAACAATTTTTTCGATCAAGAGGTTGGAGCGGTTGACGAGTTTCATTCTCGTATGAAGAGCATCGATGGCGAGTCCTTTATGGTGGACGTGAGACTGAAAAAAGTGTTACACATGGACTCAGATTATTCGATTTTTGTACTCAGGCTTATTGCCGAACCCGGTTAGCAAAGTCTTCGATCTAGTGAGCTATCTATGCACCACTAAAAGGACTAATGCTTATACTAGATTGCGCTATACTCCCCCTAGACCTATCCCTTTTCCATCATGGATCACCGGCTTTGACGAACCTGTCCCACAGCATCGACATCAAAACCATTACAACACTTTCCTTTTTTGGACTATCACTTGGAGTAATAGTTGGCGTAGGCGCTTTATCTGGGGATGATCAAGGCCGCGTCAATCTGCTGTTCCTACTTCTAGTATTCGCTTTTTTACCTGTCTTGAGCCTTATCATAAGCCTGATTCTAGCCTCACTAAAAATAAATGGACTCACAGGGGTAATAGTCAATTCACCGCTTTGGCCTAAAGACTTATCCCCGACGCAGTTTAAGTTTAAATTCGGGCCCCAGCGACGGCTTTGGATGTTTTATCAATCGCAGGTGTTTAGTCTGGCATTCGCGCTAGGAAGTATTTTAGTGTATCTGGCACTACTGTTGGGCACAGACGTAAACTTCGTTTGGCGAAGCACTTTACTTGAAGCTACCGACCTCTTGCCTGCCCTAAACTTAATCTCCGCACCTTGGCTTTTTTGGCATGATGCTCAGCCTAGCTTGCAACTCTTGCAGCTATCACAGAATTCCCGCATCGCTGGGCAACCCAGCGCTTACTCAGAAAACTGGTGGCAATTCATTCTTGCAGCTCAATTAAGTTACAACCTAATACCTAGAGTATTTTTATTGTTAATCGCTCGCTGGCAATACATAGCGACAACAGAGGCAAACAACAAGCACGCGTCTCAGGAGTGTGCGCCTACACAAAACGCCCACAGCCTAGATAATTCCCCCGTCCTTGCTAACATCGTTCATACATTACCAGGCAGATATCAACTATTAGACTGGAGCCGTTCACCCATTCACTGCCAAAGCTTTATAACGATGTCCTTTGGTAAACCCGTGGTCCAAACTGAGCTGTCTCCACTGGGTCTCATAGAAATTGCTAACGGCGGCCAATCTACTTCTATTGTGGTGCTAGTAAAAAGCTGGAACGCCCCTTTAGGTGAACTGAAAGACATCTTGGCGACCCTTAACAGCGCTGAGTCAAAATATATTCTGCCTTTGGATTGGGGAGAGTCAGCTGTCAATGTCCCTAGCCCAATACACTTAAAAGAATGGCAGCGCTTCGCCGCAACGCTTTTAAATTGGGAAATCTTGCAGCCAGGGGAACATAGTTGATTCCTATCTTTGCCGTTGTCGGCCATCCAAATAAAGGCAAGTCATCGATCGTCGCGACTCTCGCACAGAATGACAGCGTAGCGATTTCTGCTCAAAGCGGAACCACCATACAATGCCAGAAAATAGACGTAAAAATCGGCAAGGTAAGTTATAGCCTTATAGATACACCTGGGTTTCAACGCCCCACCAAAGTCTTAGCCTGGCTGCAAGAACATGCTTGTAGCGCTGACAAACGCATAAATGCTGTTAAATCCTTTTTATTAGATCAGGACTGCCAAAGACTCTATCCTGATGAAATCCAATTGCTAACGCCAATCATGGACGGCGCTGCCATAATTTATGTTGTGGATGGATCAAGACCCTACGGCTCAGAGTACGAAGCCGAAATGGAGATCTTACGCTGGACCGGACAAGCGAGCTTGGCTCTCATTAATCCTATTGAAAATGAAAACCATATTCTTCAATGGCAACATGCACTCGGTCAATACTTCAAAGTCGTTAAAGTGTTTAATGCCATGCAAGCTGAGCAAGAAAAACAACTCAGCGTACTGCAAGCTTTCTCTCAATTGCGTGACGATTGGCAAAGCGCTATTAACGAGCTTATCAAGGCCTATCGAGAGCGCTCAAAACAACGAGCAGAAGATTCAACTGAATTGCTCGCAGCTTTACTAACTACAGCTTGTGCTTACCTGTTAAGTCAAAAAGTATTAACCCAAGAGCAGGCCACCGCTCTCAAGCCAGTAATGGAGCAGCGCTATTTCAAAAAGCTGACGGCCATTGAGCAGGACCATCACGAATCTCTTAAGTCATTGCTCTTCTATCACCATTTGAAAAGCAACGTAGATGTACTACCCGATTTTGGAAACCTGTTTGATACAGAGAAATGGGTTGTCTGGGGACTGAATCGAAAACAGTTAACCATAGCCGCCGCAATGGCAGGCGCTGCGGCAGGTGCCATCATCGACCTTAGTTTAGCTGGCAGTAGTTTCTTTTTAGGCACATTGGGGGGAAGCGCGGTAGGCGCCACAAGTGCGTGGTTTGGCGCAGAAAAACTAGCAGGTTTCAAACTACAAGGATTGCCAGTCGGCGGTTATGTGGCTCAGCAGGGGCCCATGACAAATCGAAATTTCCCCTATGTTCTGCTAGGTCGGTTTCTTCACCTTGAGGAAGGTCTGCAAAGTCGTACTCATGCCCGCCGAGACAGTATTCAAGTTACCGAAGGGAAACTGCAAGACAGGATATCAATGTTAAAAACCGCGCAACAAAAATCCCTGCATAGGGCCTTCGAACTGCTTAGCAAGCAGAAACCTGTAGATGATTTAGCAAAAGTGCTTAAGCCCTTGCTCGCTCCTACTACCGAGTCAGGTTCTAGCTAAAATTTCTTAAGCATCATGAAAAATAATTCCTAAGGTAAGCCGCTCTCCGGTTAACAACTCAGTAACGCCGTGGCGCATTTTTGCTCTTCTCCAACCACTTTCACCGGAGATAGGTCTTTCTTGAGTGGGTATTATTACAGCGGAACCTTTTTTAAGTTTTGGCAAATGGGCACGCGATTGCATACGCGGAGTATTTTCAACGAGAATGAGGTCACCACCGCTAAAGGCCACTTCTGGCTCACTCAGCAAGACAATCACTTGAAAAGGAAAAGTCACCTCCCCGTACATATCCTGATGCAATCGGTTGTAGTCGCCTTTGCTGTATTTCAGCATCAAAGGCGTCGCCTTTGTCTGCCCCGCCCGCGCACAGTGATCTAATAAGCTTTGATGTTGATCAGGCCAAACTTGTCCCTCATCAAATAACCTTGCCCATTCATTTGCCAGCTTTGCCAAAGGTGCATAGAACTTGAGTCGAATTTGCTGCACCAACTCAGGTAACGGGTAAGCGAAATATTTATACTCCCCATTGCCAAAATTGTGCTTCGCCATATTGACAGTTTTACGAAATAGCCCAGCTTGATCATACTGCTGCTGCATATTTTCACATTCAGCATCGCAGAACAGCTCATCAATGACTATATAGCCCCTCTGCAGAAGTCCTGCATTGAGTGCGTCCCAGTCGAGATTTGAAAACCGTTTTTCAAAAGCCACTTATTTGTTTAACCACTCTATAAAATCTACCGACGCTTTAAGCAGCTTCGCTCTGGGCACCTCTAAGAGCGCAGCATGATCGCCGCCGGCGAGAACAATCCACTGCTTGTTGGGGTTAGCAAGATTAGAAAACACCTTGGCGTGAGACTCGGTGCTAGCCAAAGGATCAAATTCAGCTTGCAGTAAAAGAGTAGGCAATCCCACTGCACTGGCAGCTAAAGTATTCCATTGCTGCAGTTCGTTCCAGTCTGCGCGCAATGGATCAGCTTTAAGGGCCTCCCTTACATAAGTATCAATAGCATTTTGGCTTATAGCCCCGGGGACGATAAAATCCGATGCAGCCGCCTGCGCCGTAGTTGGATTCTCAGGCGGTGAAACCCCTGCATCATCATCGTATTGTTGATCTGGATTCACCGGATAGCCAAACAGAGTGACACTCAACATATTCTCTGGGTAGCGCTGAGCCGTTAACTGGGCCACCATCGAGCCATAAGACCAGCCCCAGACATGAGTCTTCTCTTGGTTCCGCGCTTCTAGCCATTCCAGTACCATGGCTAAATCTTTGGCCGCTTTGTCTGGCGTGTTCCAGCCGGACGAGTCGCGAGGAGTTCCTCCGTAGCCTCTGGCATCTAGCGCCCAAACACTATAGCCGGCATCATTAAAACCATCCATGAGTGAAAGGTCCTCACCGTCTACCTGCAAATCAAAATCTGGCAGCGAGCTCCAGGTTCTGCCGTGATGCAAGACAATATGCCCTTTGGGATTGGCAACCGACTTTTCCCACAAAGCAAGAGGATGGCCGTCAGAGTAGACCGTGTTTTCAATGAGCTCAGCTGCGCGCAAGACGGACAAAGGCAGCATAAGAATAAAAACTGCGGCAATAGATACGAAGGTTTTAAAACCAATATGATAAAAATAACCTGAATGAAAAATCATGACAAACTCCAACTAAGCGTTACTTGCTATTAGCCAAAAACCATAACATGAGGAGTAAGCTCACTGTAAGCGATAACAAGGAGTTTCAACAGAGCACCAAACGCCGTAGTCAGGAGTGCTTTCACTAAAATCGACAGCAAAAGTCCTAAAATCTGCAAGCCTGTAGTTAGTTTTGCTCTGCTCCCAATCGGCATGCTGGAAGCCTTTTATTATTTATGGATCCAACAAAAGTTAAGCAAAAAAAACCGGAAGCAAGACGCTTCCGGTTTTTAGTTTTCGCTAATGCGAGTTAAACCTAATTAACTAGTGGCCGCCATCGTCATCACTCATCGCTGCTGGCAACGCCAACGCAGTCAGTGTAGAACTAGTCTGAAGCAGGACATACTGATGTCCGTTCAAAGTCCAAGAACTCATGCCATAGCTACTACGGCCTGGCGCTTCGATCTCTTTCATGATTTCACCGGTTGCCTTGTCAATTGCATAAAGCATTGGTGTGCCATCACTAGCCGCATCTGAATAGATCAACATATTAGCAGTCACAACCATTGGCACCAATGCGCCGGTGCCGGTGTTGCCAATATCAATGCCTTCAAGTGCTGGGCTGTTCTTAATGCGGGCAGGTGTTTCACCCGTTGGAATCATCCAAGCGTGGTCGCCCGTGTTCATGTCGATAGCAGTGATACGGCTATACGGCGGCTTCCAAATTGGGATACCTGACTTTAAGCGTGGTGTTCGCGCTGTTGCACCACGAACCCCGTTTGCATAACGAGCTGTAGTGACGCCAGTGGAATCGGGGAACAATAAATCCGCTTCTTCACCAGGGATCAAGCGCAGCGCAAAACAGGCAGTATGTGAAGACACATAGAACTTACCCGTTGTTGGATCAGCGACAGCTGGTGCAGTAATGTTTGCACCACCAGCACCACCTGGGCAGTTCATGGCTGCGTATTTACCCATTGGGTTATCCGCATGAATCGGTGGATTAAACAATCCGCCCAATACATAGTCATCTAATACAGCAATTGCTTCAGCGCGCAGTTCAGGCGTGTAATCCACAAGATCATCAATGGTGAGGCCTTGTAAATCATAAGGCGCTGGCTTTGTTACGAAAGGCTGCGTTGGAGACAACACTTCGCCAGGAACAATAGACTGCTCTACCGGACGATCAACGATTGGCCACAATGGCTCACCGGTGATGCGGTTAAATGCATAAGCCCAAGACTGCTTAGTTGCTTGAATAATAGCTGGAACCGTGCCGCGGCCGGGCATCTCCAAGTCCATCAAAACAGGTGCTGTGGGGTTATCAAAGTTCCAGATTTCGTGCTTAACCATCTGGAAATGCCACTTACGCTCGCCAGTCCGAGTATCAAGCGCTATTAACGACGCGCCGTATAGGTTATCACCCGGACGGAAGCCACCGTAATAGTCGATAGTGGCACTGTTAGTTGGAATATAAACTAGGTTGTTAGCAGGATCAGCAGAAAGCGGCGCCCAAGAAGAAACGTCTCCAGTCCACTGCCAAGCATCATTTTCCCAAGTCTCATGGCCATACTCGCCCGGCTTAGGAATAACATTGAACTTCCACTTAAAAGCACCAGTACGAGCATCGTAAGCTAAAATGTCACCCGGCACGTTTTCGATGCGAGCCTGATGATAGCCCTGCTCTGCAGAGTTACCGACTACGATAGTGTCGTTAACAACTAGCGGCGGCGCCGATGAGGTGATGTATCCAGTCTCTAAAGGAAGCCCTTCATAAGGATCGTAAGGATGACCAAGATCAGCTAATAGATCAACAATTCCTGTTTGAGGGAAACCGTCAATAGGAACTGGCTTTCCAAAATCTTCCAAGGGGATTCCTGTCTTGGCATCTAGTGCAGTCAAGAAAAACCCAGGAGAAACGATGTAGACTACGCCGCGACCGTCAATCTTTGAAAAACCAACGCCTTTCCCGTAATCGCCACGCATTGAATATTCTGCGCGGGGGGTGTCAGGTTCACGGTAAGTCCAAAGCGTGTCGCCAGTCTTCGCGTCGATAGCAACAACATAGCGCTTGTTGCCGGCAACGGTATAAAGAATGCCGTCAACCATAGTTGGTGTAGAACGACCGCTGACCGCACCAAAGCTGGCACCGTCCCATTCCCACGCTACGTCCAGCTCTTCGAAGTTTTCAGCTGTAATTTCAGCAGCTGGCGAATAGCGGGTGTGAGCATGGTCGTTACCTAGGGTTAACCACTCATCTGAGTTTTGGGCGCTCACCAAGGTGGGGGCCAGCAAAAGCGTCAAACACAGCCTTCCTAGTGTTGGAATTTTCATGGATTTCTCCTCTCTCTTTTATGTAGTGCAAAATCAACGCAATAAAGTAATGAAACAAAAAAATGCAACAAAACGGAGTATATAAATTGGACACACGATTGTGCCCGAAATGGCAGCGCAAATCTGCTTCAAATTGTGTCAATTCGACCGATAACGCAAGCATTGCGTCAATTATTGGCCTGTAGAAGCCTTATTCCCATGACATACTTTGAATAACTTACCTTGAATAACTTACCTTTAATGAAGATAAGCAAAAGAATCGTTGAGACCGGCCACGCACAACCCGCAAACACAGCCCCAACCGGGCTTGTGGATGCTGTTAATACGCAAGACCGGTTATCCAGTTGTTGATTTTAGCGATTTCTGAGAGCGAAAGTTGACATAGCATGTCCAGAAATTACCGACACGTATTGAATGCCATCTACCATAAAAGTAATCGGCGCCATGACCACCTGACCTCCTAAATTTACCTTCCACAGCAAATCGCCATTAACCGCATTAATCACGTGAAAGTAACCTTCGCGGCCGCCGGTAAACAATAAATCACTAGCGGTGGTTAACATACCGCTGTCACTCACATCAAATTGGTCATATTCCCAAACCGCTTTACCGGTGTTCGGATCTATTGCCTTGAGTGAGGCATGCCCTACTTCACTGGTCCAATTGTTAATAGGATTAGTTCTGCCAATACCGATTGTTGGTGCCCCGGGCGAAGGGGCTAAGACTGAAAAACCACCGCCAAGAAAGGCTCTGCCAGGCTCGTACTCGGACTCTTCTGAACGATAAATAGTCGCGTAGTCTTTCCAAGCACTAAAATAAAACAGGCCAGTGCGAGGACTAAAAGACGGCGGATACCAGTTGGTTCCGCCCTGATTACCGGGATAAGTTGGCATTCCTTCAGGCTGTGGTGTTGGGATAGGCCGGCCGTTCTCATCTAAACCGCTAGACCAATTAACACGCACATAGGGCTCGCCCACTAAAAACTTACCGTTTGTTCTATCTAGCACGTAAAAATAACCGTTCCGGTTTGCCCACATCATCACTTTGGTGGGAGTCCCTCGCCAATCGATATCGGCTAACACTGGAACTTGCACTGAATCGTAGTCGTAAGCATCGTTAGGGGTAAACTGAAAATACCAATCGAGCTCTCCGCTATCAGCATCCAAAGCGATGACCGAGTCAGAGTACAAATTATCACCGGGGCGCTGACCGGCATTCCAATCTGGCCCAGGATTACCTACACCCCAAAACGTGAGATTAGTCTCCGGATCAAATGATCCTGTGATCCATACCGGCGCACCACCATATTGCCAATCATCCCCTTCCCAAGAATCATGACCAGGCTCCCCAGGGCCAGGAATCGTATAGGTCTTCCAAACTTCCTCACCGGTGGCAGCATCGTAAGCTGCAACATAGCCGCGAATTCCATATTCACCGCCGCCGACTCCAACAATGACTTTGTCTTTAACAACCAGCGGCGCCATCGTGACCGAGTAAGCACGACTAACATCGCCAACTTCGGTTTCCCAAAGGACTTCGCCACTAATTCGGTCCAGAGCGACCAAGCGCGCGTCAAGGGTTCCCATGAACACTCGATCATCTAAAACAGCCACACCGCGGTTATTGGCGCCGCAGCAAACCCTCGAGCGTTCATCAGGTGTATGTTTGTATTTCCAAAACACGCGGCCGGTGATTGCATCGAGCGCCATCACACTGTTGGGCCGCTCGGTGACATACATAATTCCATCGACAACAATCGGGTTAGACTGCCAAGCGCCAAACACCTGATTCTGCAGCACCCATTTAAGTTCAAGCTCGTCTACATTCTCAGCATCTATTTGATCAAGTAAACTGTAGCGCTGACTGGAATATCCACCGTTGTATGTTAACCAGTTCTCTGGCTCATCTGCCGCATTTAAAATTCGCTCGAAAGGAACTTGAGCTCCCGCCAGTGCGGGTAAAAAAGCTGTGGTCATTACTAGCATGTAAAAATAAGTTTTCACCTTAAACATTATTGATTGCCTCGCAGTGTTAACAAGTAACCAATTACATCGGCAACTTCCTCACTTGATAAGTTTGTCGGCCCCTTGCTAGGCTCCATACTTACTTCATAACTCACCAAATCAGTCTTCACAAAAGAGCGTAGCCTATTTTGTGAATCCACCATTTGCACGGTGTAGGTGTCCTCATTTAGCCTACGCCCGGTAACCGTTTCCTCGTTACGCGTAACTAACCTAACGGGCCGGTTTATTGGGAGTACCGCCGAAGCAGGATCTAACAGGTTTAGCTGCAACGAAGCCGGCGTTCTTATCAATCCAATTGAGGTCAAATCTGGTGCTGTATAGGGACCAAAACCATTGACCCGATGACACTGCGCGCATTCACCCTTGCCTTCAAATAGCGCTTTACCTCGGCCTGGATTGCCCACATGAACAGCCACTCCATCAGGATCAAAGCCAGCTCGTATATAGGCGATAACACCACTAAGCTCTTCAATACTTAAACTGAATGCAGGCATCGCGCCTGCTGCGGCACCACCTGAAATCACGTCGGCTAAATCAGCATCAGATGAGGCGTTGCGAAACTCACCTCGCCTAAGGTTTATACCGTCTACTAATCCACCCTCGGGCCCGTGACAAAGTGCACATTGTTGGCTGTAAACACGCAGCCCCGCTGCAACCGCTTCACTGGTATATTGATGGTCTGTATCATCTTGAGCCGAGGCGTGAACGGCAAACACAATAAGCAGTGCTGTAATTGGATTAAAGTTACTGTTTAATTTCATTATTATTCTCACCCGCATCCAGCCCTAAATGGGCTTATTAAATCTTTAGTGAAAGATACACTTCCACTTTCTATTCTACTGACTGCGCTCTTGGACCCTCGCCCCGCCCAAGATTCCGCTCAAAGCGTAGTTGCCTTCGTGACAGGCATACTCATATATTCTCTCTTCAGGCTTTTGTTTCATCTGCATTTGAGCAGTCCACGGCTCACGATAAACCGAAGGATCATCCATCGTAAAGCTGTAAACAATGTCATCTTCGCCGGTGCGCTGAAATCGCTCGGTGATGGTTATATCATCGCTGGAGCCAAAGTGAGATTGCTGTGGATGCATGTTTTTGGTGACCACGACTAAAATATCATCTTCCCAGCGCCCTACCGAGTCACCCATCCATTGCACCATATTAGAGGGTCGATGCTGCGCATCTAAGCGAACTATGCGTGCGTCATGCATCATTTCAGCATAAATAAGGACATAGCCTGGCGTCTGCACTATTTGGTAATTGTTGTTGTATATCATTGGCATCATAGGCGGACCAGCACTAGAGTTGGAGGTTCGAAAATCCCAGAACAAAAGGCAGCGCTCACCTATGGTTTGCAACTCCGGGCCATCGAAAGGCTCTACACCAGGAATCGCAAGCCACCGTGATAATTGACTGGGACTGCGCTCTTCCATTGGCAGCCAAGGTATTTGCCCGTCACTAGGTTCAACAATCATCGAGGTGCGATACTCGCCATCGATCAGCGTAATATTGCTGCCTCGCTCTAACCAAAATGAATTGTAAGCACTGGCGACCCTGCCATCTGAGGGCGGCGGCCGACCTGCATCACTTGGCGCCATAGATCTTTGCATGCCTGCTTCCACCCGGGCTTCTAGCGCGGATGCCTCGGCGGCGGTATAGCTTTGTTTTTCACCTAGCTCAGCGGCCCGCTCTAAGCGTGTTTGCGTAGCATTACTCCATAACCCTTCAATATCAGGTTGGCCGTCTGCCGTATAGGATAGAGTCCAGTCAGCGGCAACACCCCAGCTGGGCGCGATTAGCATGATCAAGGCCAGCGGCCAGAATTTGCTCAATCGTTTTAAGTGATTCCTAAAACCCAGCATATTTTGCTCCTAACGGGTGGCTTTAATTAATATTTTGAACAATATACCGCTTTTTACAGTAAATGTTATAGCACCGTCTCTCAACTGCTTGGCTGGGTTTTAGAGCTGACCCATCCACTTTCTTTCACAAAAATTACAGTTGAGAGGCTGGCAAGTCATCACTATAATCCTGAATCGTTTTGCGGACTAATAGCAGTATGACCCTCTCTGAATTAACCGATAGCTCTCCATTGGCTGATGGCTCTCAAACCTGCGCAGCGCATCTGACGCCTGTGTCACCTAATGAGGAAGACGTTGCCAAGCTTGAGCTTTCAACAGCAGCCAAAGCCGATTCTTTTGTAAATCGAATTGAAGCTAGTCCGCTATTTCAAGGTTCGGTCATCTTCATTATAGTGCTTTCAGCACTTTCGATTGGTGCCAAGACCTACGATGTACCGCCACTTCTCCTTAAGGTTATGTCTGTTCTAGACGCTGGAATAACAGTTTTTTTTCTTGCTGAAATTATACTGCGCTTTAGTGCATGCGAAGATCGTCGCGGCTTTTTCAAAGACGGGTGGAATCTATTCGACACGCTTATCGTCATAGGTAGCCTAATACCTATCGCGAACGCTCAGGCAGTCCTCATCGGCAGACTACTGCGCGTGTTCAGAGTGTTGCGTTTAGTGTCAGTGGTACCCGAGTTACGTTCGTTAATTAATGCGCTACTCAAGGCCATTCCGCGCATGGGCTACATCGTTTTGTTAATGTTCATTATTTTCTATATTTACGGCGCCACCGGCTCATTGTTTTTTAGCGACATAAACGAAACTCTCTGGGGAGATGTATCGATAGCGATGTTGACGCTTTTTAGGGTCGCTACTTTTGAAGACTGGACCGATGTCATGTATGAAACAATGGACGTTTATCCATTGAGCTGGCTGTTTTATCTGTCCTTCATTTTTCTTACTGCCTTCGTGTTTTTAAACATGATGGTGGGCACGATCCTTGAAGTGATGACAGCCGAACAAAACTCTGAATCAGAGGCTATTGCCCATCAGGAGAGGCATCTTATGTCTGACCAACTAGATAAAATGCAGCAGCAATTAGACACCGTGCAATCACTACTGGAAGACAGACATAAATCCTGACCATTGAAATTTTATTGAATACAGTTGTGTAGTATCGTCCACTACTATCTGTTTGTTGTCATTGAGATGCCTCAATGATCTGTTTAGCAAGTCCTGCTTGCCATGAGGTTAGAATGCTTGAGATTACTATTTACACTCGCCAATACTGCGGTTTCTGCACAGCGGCGGTGCACTTACTCACGGGTAAAGGTTATGAGTTTGTCGAAATTGCCACTGATGGAGACTCAGTCACTCGCGCAGATATTCAAAAACGTTCAGGCCAAAGTACTGTGCCACAAATATTCGTTGGTGAAGTCTCCGTAGGTGGCTATATGGAGTTAGCTGAGGCAGTATCAAAAGGCAAGTTTGATGACATGTTGAATTCCGCTTCTGGCTGAGCATCTAAACCTGCCCCAACATTCGGCTAATGCTCCATTATAGTTTATTAAGGTTTGCCATGCTTCTCTACACTACCTGCGATTTGTCTTTTGAGATAACAACCCCAACTCCATTTATATTGATGCTCCGACCTAAGAGCAATAACGAGCAATGGATCAGTAGAGAACACTATGAAATATCCCCCTCAGTTCCTGCTTTTGAATACAACGATCGATACGGAAATTTATGCCAGCGCTTAGTGGCACCGGTTGGAGCTTTCTCTATTCATACAGGAACTGAAGTATCCGTAACTAACACTTTAGATAAAGCGCCAGGCGCCCCTTTTATAGAAGTTCAAAACCTACCAAATGCCGTTCTGGACTATCTTTTGCCAAGCAGGTTTTGTGAGTCCGACAGGTTTTGGCAGATGGCAACCGAGATCACGGCCGGTCAAACACTTGGCTATGATCAAGTTTATTCAATAGAGCAATGGCTTGCCAATACCATTAGTTATATACCCGGCAGCAGTGACGTGCCTGTTTCAGCGATCGAGGTCAATCAACGTCAAACTGGCGTGTGCAGAGATCTTTCACATTTAGGAATAGCCCTGTGCCGCAGTCTCAGCATCCCTGCTCGGCTTGTCGTTGGCTATCGTTACCAGCTAAAGCCTATGGATATGCACGCGTGGTTTGAAGCCTACGTGGGCGATCGTTGGTATACCTTCGATGCTGTGCAATCAGCAAGCAAAGGAGGTTACGTGGCAGTAGGGTATGGTAGAGACGCTACTGACGTGGCTATCTACAATCAGTTTGGTCCCTCAGTCTATCCACTCGAACAGCGAGTTGATGTTAAACGCTTACCAGAGCCTTAATAAAAGAAGACCAAGCTGAAGCTAAAATTATCGCGTAGCTCAAAATAGTCTACTGATTCTCTATTTCATTTTTCAACAATCCAAGAATTTCTGTATTAATTTCTTCGATAGATTGATGAAGTCCACGGATATCACTTGTCACATAGTATTTTTCAACAATTACATTTCTGAATTCACGAGTCGCGAACAAATCGAGTATGCCGCTGTCCTCAACGGCCTCAGGAAGCTCAAACTCACCTTCGCTTTGCCAACTTACCATCACTCTAGCGTATTCTGTATTTGCGGCCATATAAGGCTGGAAGGTATTAACCAGCTGCATTTCATGGGTACTTTGCACCAGCTCAATAATTTTAGAAAAAGAATAGAAATCTGCCAAACTGTTCTTGAGTTCGCGACTACTCAGCAAGCTTAAGTCACTTGTGCTAGTGAGATTATCGTAGGCACGGCTAATGGGAATAAAAGTTGGCATACTCTGAAGAGAACTTAGCTGCTCATCCAATACAACCACTTCAAGTGCAGGCGACTCTAAGCTGGCTTGCCCCAGTAACGACACCATATCACCGAGAACCAGCGCGCTCTCACTCAATGCGGTTTCGAATAAACCTTGGTTAATTAGAAAGTCTTCCTGCAATTCAACAAGATAGGTTTTCTCCTGCAGCGACTTCTGATACTCCTGCCACCACGAATCCGCCTGCAACCCAGAGAACAATCCAATAATCACGATGAACAGATCCGCCAGAACAGAAATCCAGTTTTGCTCCTGTATTTCTCTGTTTAGTTTGTTAATTATCACTGGCAAATCTCATCGTTTAGGCCCATGAATTACACTCATTATTCGTAGCCTCTAAAACTAGCACGAAGCTAATCCAAGGTCCCCGAAATATTCACTGCTGAACCTTTGCGCAATATGGGTATATGCCAGCTTATGTTCTACCGGGAGCTGCTCTAATTCTGGCAAGCAGCTCGAATTAATTCAGACGGTCAAACCACAAAAAAAGCTAGACATTAAAAAGGTTAAAATCTTCCGTATCATTGAATGGAAAGGAGTTACTCAAGCCGTTGTTGTGAAGGCCCAAGTGTTTGCGCAGCGCAAGATGCACATGCTTAGGGTGAATGGTCACCCCATTCGCATAATCCTGTTTACCGCTCTGCAGATTTACCGGATAGGTATTATGGCCGCCGTCGGTTTCACCAAACGCTCTATTAGTGAAAGAAGCATTACGCTCCATCACCATAAAACTGGATACCGGCCAGTGATCCTTCCCTTGGCCTGCATTGTAATAGGGAGTTCTACCGAAATCGGAACCTACCACTAAGACTATCCGATCAGCCAAACCTAGCTCCTCTGCGTAAGTCCAAAAATAATCGAGGGCATGATTTACATTGCCTAGCAACAGAGAGTGGCCTTGCTCATGCCCTTGATGAGTATCAAAACCAGCTTCAAACAAATCTGCAGCTACTGTTACGCCGCTCTTCATCGCCAACAAACTAATTTGTATTTGCTGATGAAGAGTTGACGAAAAATCCTGTGACAAAGAACGCGCTTCTTGTAACTGATCTTGAGGCGGGATAGATTCTGAAAAAGCGCTGAGACCATCAGCCTGAACTAGCGCTTCAGCAAAAGCCGATCGCCTCTTCTTCAAACCTGCAGTCACGTTTGATTTAGCCGCGATATCTTGAGCCGCTTTTAACTGCAACGCTTTTATTCTATCGAAGTCACTGCTGCGATGAAATTTAACACTTGGATTGTAGCCGTCATTGTTGGGAAACAAAATGTTCTTAATTTGCGACACGTCGCTAATTCGTGAGCTACGAATAATGTCTTCGGTACTACCGAAACCGCCAAAATTTAAATAAGCAAGCGGTTGCTCTGGCGCATTGCTGGCCGCATGCAGCGCTGTAAGGGATGGGAATCCATTTGAGTTTCTGCCACTCCAATTATGCAAAACACCCACGCTGTGAGAATTTGTCTGAGCATCTACCCCATTGATCACTAACATGTCTTTATAATACTTATTATAAAAGTCAGCATTGGTTGCAAACGGCGCGTATTTAATATTGCCGGCTGTCTGGATCTCCTGAGATCTCGCCCAAATATTTATTTCAGCTTCACCAGCTTGATTAGACTTAGGGTCGCAATAGCTAGTTACATCCATGCCACCGTCTAACTGGAGATTAACAAGCAGTTTGCCTTTGTAGTTACTTTGAGCGAAAAGCGGCGCTGGCACTGCCAATCCTAGACCGCCCCAGCCAGCTGCCAGGGTCAATTTTTGAACGAAATTTCTTCTATTCATGCCATGCCCTTTTATTCGTACAAATAGTCATAATGAGACAACATGTAAGCCATCACCGTCACCCAAGCGCGCTTGGTGAAACGAGGATCTGAACCCCCCGCCTGCTCTAGATAATGGCTCATCTCTTCACTCAGCCGCACACTGGGGAATGGACCCGAACCCCAGTCATTATCTTGCATGGTAAAAGGCGGTATATCGGTAGGAAGCCCGACACCGACTTTATAGTCTTGCCAAAAATTACAGGTGATATCTGGCCCCCAGCTGATGTTTGAATAATCCCAAATCGCGTTAGGTAGATTTCGTGTCTCGTCCCAGCTTTCAACGAAAAGGTCATAGGCTAGAGAAATCTCCGGAGCATTGACTGTGTAACTTTCACCGAAAAGCTTATCGTGCAGCTCAACCAACTTTTTCTTAATTGCCACCGCTCCATTAGCAGTAGATTCTTTAGGCGCTTCGGTCGATTCTGCACCCACTGATATACTTAAACTACGGCTGCGAGGGTCATCATTACCACCTATACGCGGCCAAATATTCGCGGTAATTTTATAGCTACCTGCAATAGGGACATCGTAAGGAAAAATTAGCGTATTGCTTCCACACAAATCAACATTGTCTTCCCCTACGTACCAAGCACATTCGGGAGGTAATATTGTATTCGCAGCACTAGCCTCTAAAGAAGACACACTGCCATCAGGAAGCTGTATATCCAACCGGTCAATTTGTAAATCGTTATAGGAGTTGCACTGCTCCGTAGCTTCGTTGTAATCACAGAAATTACCATTAATCGAAATGAACAAATTTTTTGAAGCAGGATTCAGTGACACTGAAACAGACCGCTGAATGTAAGTCTCGTCGAAAGTGGTCGCTACGCTAAATGTCTCTACCCCCTCACTCAGGGGCGTGACAGATGAATCGAGCCCGTTGAATAACGCTCTGTCCCCATCGTTTAACGCAAATTCTCTTAGTACTATTGGACATGAAGATTCCGACGCGTGTGTCATAGCAACAGTACTCATCAATGCGGTCATATCGGTTGCTCGCTTTGTTATTCCCGCTGCATCGATGCCGCCGTAATAGAGCTGGTAATTATTTCCTAATCCTGATCGGCGCCTGTCCCGATTAAAATCATAATCGTTTTGCCAGGTAAACCCGGTCAGACTGCTTGTCTTGCGAGCCAACTGTTCTGGTGACAATAATCGTTCACTGCCAAGGTTCGCCAAGGAATGGGCCTCGGCCTCAATGGGATCAAGACTGGAGTCGTTGACGCCAGCGGCTCTAAACCAGGACGTCATCGCCATTTCAACTAGGAGGTTCTTCAAGTTCATCCCGCCTGCAGCAAAATTATTAGCTAAAGACTGGATTGCGGCAGTCTGAGCATCAAATGCCATAAGCTTTGCATCGTAGTTTGCATCAGACTGGACCTCGGGTTGAGTAAGCAAACCAGACCCAATCATGGATGGCCACCAAAACTTTACCGCAGCTCTAGCGAATCTAGAATCTTGGGAAATGCGCTGGGCAATCCACTGCAAGCTATTCTCATTACTCGGGGCGGTTTCTCCAAGCAAACCGGGTGCTCGCATGTCTCTGTACCAAGTGTCACCATGCTGGTAAGGCGTATTCCCGTCTTCAGGATACTTATAAAAGTTATCCAGAGAATCAGTGCCATTCGCACGATAATTGCCTTCTTCAGCATAGTTTTGGAAGGCGCCCGCCATAGGGTCAAGCGTAGCATGACACACTGTGCAATTCGGATTGTATAAAGTCGGGTTATTAGTATCCGCTAAGGCCACCGGATCGGTTGTGCGGGGAGCAGACGCTTCGATATCCGTGTCTAGGAAGTGCATGAAAGTAGCTCGAGACCTTGCCCTATTGCGGTTGGTCGCGGTAGTGGGGTAGCGAAACAAGAACGCTTGGGTATTCAACACCCCTGCATGAGGATAGTCATAGGCCAACGAACCCGGATTCAGAATCCTTGTCTGGTTAACCTCTACAACCTCTTCGGTGACAACATCATCGCCCCATAAGTAATAACTATCCAAGGTAACCGGCTGAAAGTTGCTGTAGTCTTCCGGGTCTGGAAAGCTCCCCGTTGCATTCATTGCAAACGCAGCAACAGAATTTGCCATCATGTAGTCTGCGGTCAAAATTTCGCTGTAAGGTTTATCGCTCTCCACTACATAGGCTATCAGCTCCAGAGGCGAATTTCGCAATCCCCTATCCACACCATCAACGAATCGGCTTTGGTCAAAGCCAAAGCCATATCCCTTCGCACTATCTGCCAAAGCCAGCTCAATCCAAGTATTGGCAAAGTTCGGAAAAACGCCTCCCCCATCAAGAAAGGTATTGTCCATGGTTCCTCTGACCAGCAGGCGATCGTTTGCGCCTTCCAAGAGGAATTCATGAAAATTATCCCCCGCCATCAGATCTCGTATCGTCGCCTTCAGCTCATTCTCATCACCGTTTGCCACCGCAGAATTTTCAGCCGCACTCGGCGCACGTCCTGCTAAAATAATAGCAGCCCTTCGCAGGGTCTTTGCTGGGCTCAAGTTTTCCACGCCAGTAAAGAAAGTGGAGCTGCCCGAGGAGACTGTTGCTCCGTTGCCACTGATGAGCCCTGATAGGAAACTTTGGAGATTATTGTAGTCTGTGCTGCCAATTGCTAGCTGAGTTCCACCGCCGTGAGCAATACTGCCACTGACCTTGCTGAGGATATAATCCAAAGCATCGCTTCGCGAATTTCTAAAATTGTCAAACACTTCAAAGTTAGTCGCCACCGAGCTGCCACCGCTTCGCTGAAAGACAAGGCTTGTATTATTCGCAATGCCGCCATCAACATGGCAAGTCACACATCTGGAATCAACAATTTGCGGAGAAACATTGGACTCAAAGAAGTTCAACACGCTGCCACTGCTCGCTTCGCTATTCTTGCTAAATTCTGTTAATTGAAACTGAACCGGCGCCGCATTCGACAAAATCAGCTTTAGTAAAAAGCTACTCTCACCAATTTGAAGCGCGGGAACAGTTAGCGTGGCCCCTTCAAAACTGCTGGCCCCGGTAAGGTCAGCATTAGGCGCCTCAGCCGCCGCAGTGAGATCAAAAGTAAATGGGACGCTCCCTAAAACTAAATCAGAGGTAATTGGGTCACTGCCGGGCACAAGAGTAAGCTCAACTGTAAAAACTGCCTCGCCCACTTTCACCGCAGGGAGCTTGAGAGTATCGACATCCAACGTTGCCGATTGGCCATAAACTAAAGGAAAAGGGAGAAAAAGAAGTGCAGTGCAGGTGAATAATAATAGAATTGGATTTACAGGCAATTTAAGAACGTTCATCTTGCAATCCCACTAATCAGTACAAAAAAATAAAGTGTTAGGCGTTAAATCATGGAACTGCTTGAGCGCGTCACCCTATAAATACGTCCTAGTCACCTTTGCAACAAAGAATCGTTTTGGGGTGCAAACAGCGCCAACTAGAACCGAACTGCACCACAAAAAGAAGGCCTAGAAATTATACTAACCTATTCAATACCCTAGGCCAACCCCCTAAATGGGTGACTTATTTTCACCCTAAGGTCTTCCAAAACACCCCAATACACACGTTAGAAGTATATCTCACGAAAACATTAGTTTAACGGCACATTCAACTCCAGTAGTGCTATTAATGCTCATTCCATAAACGAGCTAAATTTCTGCTTTCTCTAATGCGGCCATGTGTATTAGATTTGCTATGTACTACTTATTTCAAATAAAAGAACCAAGCTTATGGCATCTCTATTCAACTAATTAATAAACTGAGATAACGTCCTGTAGTCAGGGTTCGTATTAAATATCCCGCCCTCTACACGAAAATACTGCACTCTTTCGCATATCATCGAAACTTCACCGACAGCGGTGTGTTCTACTGCCAGTCCTCACTATCATGTATCCAGCTCGATTGTACGCACAATCAGAGACTTAGCTTCTGATAAGCTAACCGGCAACGCCTAATACTCCAGTCTCTTTTTATTCTAATTTACCTGCCATTGATCGCGGTCTATCTTTAGCTAACCCATTATTTTCTCTCCTATTCCTATTAGTTTAGCTCTAATTCTTAAAAGTGCGTGTTCATAGACTGCTTAAGCTCAACTTTTTCAGAGCTGATTTTAGCTTTTCCCTTCGGGTTGAGTGATTCGAATTATTCTGACTTAGCAAAAAACCTAGTCTGAATAGTTTTTATAATTACAATAAAGATTGTCAAATAAAAAAGATAAAAGAGCAAAAGTTTAGACTGGTAAGGCCCTAGGACACTAGACACTTCATAGACATATAATCAGCACAAATCATGAGGTGTTATATGCACGGTAAACGTTACCCAGAAGAGTTCAAAAACCAAGCAGTAAAACAGGTCGTCGATAAGGAATTTACGATGACGGATGTTGCCCAGCGCTTAGGCGTCACTTATAAGAGCTTTTACACGTGAGTTCAAAAATACGGCAAACCCAACGATACGCGAGAAGCTGAGAATGCCCAGCATGCTGAGATCAGAAAGTTAAAGACCGAACTGCGTCGCGTAACAAAAGGAGCGTGACATACTGAAGGAAGCGGCGGTGTACGTCGCAGGGGAGTCAAAGAAAAGTACACGTTCATAAAATCACGACTCAATCGATTCAGCGTTACCACAATGTGCAAAGTTTTAGAGGTTCACCGCAGCGGTTTTAACGCATGGCTGCAACAACTACTAAGCTCGCGTGCTAGGGAAGATCAACGCTTAGCAGGGAAGATCAGACAGTTTTGGCTAGAGAGTCGATGCGTCTATGGTTACCGCAACATCACGATTGATTTAAAACGCGATAGGGAGAGCTGCGGGAAGAACAAGGTGCTACGGGTCATGCAAGGCGAGGGTATTCGTGCTGTAAGGGGCTATCGCCGTCATCCTGAGCTTAAAGGAGGCAAGCACCACCGAGCGGCTCCAAACACCCTTAGTCGCGAGTTCACAGTGACTAAGCCGGACCAAGTATGGGTAACCGATTTCAACTACATTCGTACCTATGAGGGCTGGCTATACGTCACTGTAGTGATCGATTTATTTTCACGTAGAGTTATCGGCTGGACAATGAAAAGCTCACCAAAGGCTGCCCTCGTTTTGGATGCTTTACTGGTGGCTGTTTGGCGGCGAAAGCCAACTCAAAAAGTCTTAGTTCACTCGGATCAAGGCGTGCAGTACACGTCCAGTGATTGGCGCACATTCCTTGAGGATCACAACCTGGAAGCAAGCATGAGTAGGCGAGGAAACTGCCACGACAATGCGGTTGCAGAGTCCTTCTTCTCTTTGCTCAAGAAAGACCGCGTGAAGCGAAAGATATACAAAACAAGGGATGATGCCAGATCAGAGATATTCGATTACATAGAGGGGTTCTACAATCCTCGACGCAATCATGGTACAAACAACGGACTGTCTCCTAAAGAGATGGAAAAGCAGTATTTTATGAAACTACAAGGTGTCTAGAAAACTGGAGCCTTACCAGGTATCTATAAACTCATAAATCGTATCGGGCTCTAGAATCAAATTCTCGTCAAATCGCCATTGCGTGTTATCTATCGAGTTTTCTATTCTCTCGCTATGAAACCTCGGGTCCCTATTTAAAACCTCTGCACCGTAAATGCTATTAACACCCCGCCATTAATTTTTTCTCTCGCTTTCGCTAGATCTTCTAAGGTTTTTGTAGGAAGCCGACCGTTCCCTTTCGACACTTTAGTAGCTGTTACAAACTGAACCAGACCGTTGTAGAGTGGCAGCACGACACGTAAATCATCGAATGGCTCATACTCGCCTCCCATTTGTTCTGCAAAGAATTGATCACACTTCTCATCAACATACTCAAAAAGAGGGCGCTTTAACCTGAACTGACTATAGTGAAGTACATCCGGGCCGAATTTGTTAACCCTCTCACCGCAAAAGGTCTGCGCTGCACCTGCAATAAAATAGTTTTGTACCAGAGCAAAATCATTGAGCAGAAATTCTAACGTGGTAAATGATCCATCGAACTCTGGATATAGTTGCTAACGCCTGAACTTAGGAAGTTTACCGTAGGTGAGTGCCCGCCAGAGCCATTCGATGGGGCCAAACCGATAGTGGCGCAGCCAAAACGGGCTGAAGCCAAGTTGCAGCAACCAAATTGCAATCACGATGCCATAAAGCTCAGCGCGGGTGAACTGCCCGACCAAGCCGAAACCAAGACCGGTGAATAAAATCGCACATATCAGTGAATGCATAAGGTAATTAGTAAGCGCCATACGGCCGACGGCGGCAAGCCGCGAGGTAAGGTCTTGCAACACCCCGGACTTACAGATCAAACCAAGCAAGCCAATATAACCAAGTGCCATACCCAGCCGACCGAAGTGATAGCTGGGTTGCATTTGTGCGAATGAACTAAAGATTGAAAAATTATTGCTATACGCCTGTATTACCTCGTAGCCGTTGATCATTAACCCGGCCGTGAAGCCGACCAACATAAGCTTGAGATAGAAGTCGCGACTTCGCTCAGCTTGCAAAATGCCAGTTTTATACAAAGCCATACCAAGCAGCATCATCGCTAGAGCATCCCAAAACAGAAAGATCGGCAAGACAAACTGATAGACCTCAACATTCTTTTTAGCATTCCAACTAAAGACACTTGCGTAGCTTGCGCTTCTCGCGGCTAGTTCCGCCTCAATTTGTTCGTCATCTAATTCAATATCGGCATTGAAGTCTTGCCAGGCCAGAGCAAGTTCTTTTTGCTCTTCTGTAACCGCCGCCAATTCACCATTGGTTTGCGCGGCGGCGACATTCTCATAGGCCTGGTAAGAATAGTTCAAACCCAAACCAACCATAAGATGAAGCAATGCCATCAATAGCAAAAGAATACTAGCGTAGGAGATTAACGCCCTGACAGATTGATGTCTTACTAAATAAAGCAACGCGCCAGCTAGCGCATAAGTTACTAAAATATCACCGCTCCAGAGAAGTATGAATGCGTCGAACAAGCCAATTACCAACAACCAAAAGGTTCGCCGATAATGGGTCCAACCGGAGCGGGCGTTGTCACCCGTAGTGAAAAGCAGGACTCCGGCCCCGAACAATATAGAGAACAAGCAGCGCATCGCGCCTTCGGCGAACAGCTCAATTCCTACCCAAGCGAGAAAGCTAGCGCTTCCAGAATTTGCCAAATCGAAACCAGGGTTTGAATATGAAGGTGATAACAACCCAAAGCCAATAATATTAAGCAGCAATATTCCAAGCAAGGCGAAGCCCCGAAATACATCTAGCGACTCAATACGATTAGATTCAACAGTTGGTTGATCCGACATGCCAGCCCCTTTTTGTCCTGCCTAGTTAGTATCAGCTAGAGAATAGATTAATTGGGTGATTAATGGGGTCAGAGTAAAAATACAGACTGTATTTTTACTCTGACCCCTAAACTCCAAATTTTATTCAAGCTAGGCCCACGCATCAATAAGGAAACGGCCCTGCACTTCCATGTCACGCAGCC
>JBLHVT010000027.1:0-31772 GCA_047628735.1 Glaciecola sp. | reverse complement strand
AATGGGTTAATGGGTAAGGCAATTACGTGAAGAACGTAATGGAACATCAGTGATGCCCAATATTACTTGACCACTACGCTTTACGCACCTTCCTAGTTGTAAGCACCGTTCTAGATGTAGGCAGGCCTAGGGTAACGGTGTGCATATGATAGCTGGCATTGGCAGCTTTTCTCTTTGTTAAAAAAATTAAAACCTGTACTTTTCAGAAAGTTGCTGCGTTAGCTAGATTTATTTTCTTAGGTCGAAGAAGGCAGGTACTACGTTAACCGTACATCTTAAGTGGCATTCATAAAGGCAGATCACCAAAAGTCGAAATGCTTGCAATGCCGACTGCCCCGCTGAGCTGTGCTTGATTCAGATCTGGCTTGGATTGCCCCCCTAAAGCAT
Organism: Glaciecola sp.; assembly: GCA_047628735.1. Taxonomy (GTDB): domain Bacteria; phylum Pseudomonadota; class Gammaproteobacteria; order Pseudomonadales; family Pseudohongiellaceae; genus UBA9145. The sequence goes on along the minus strand of JBLHVT010000027.1, from coordinate 31,385 downwards.
AGGTAGGAATACTAACGGTCTCAACTAATCTCTCGAAGCCAGTCCATCCTAAAGACTTAGAATTCCCATACTTAGCTGTTGGCGCAAGCAAAACAAAATCTACTCCTACGTTCTGTGCACGCCTTAGCTCTTCGCCATTATGACAAGAAGCTGAAAACAGCACATCTTCAGCAACAGGCCGTTCTACTAGCGTCATTAAGGTCGAAGCCTTTGCGTGAACGCCCCGTACCCCAGAACCACTTCCACAAGGGTACTTTTCTAAGTCAGCCAAAAGCACCAAGCCGCTTTTTAAGCATAGCTGCTCAGCGCAACCAAACCATTGCCGGTAAAGGTCACCGCTTAATTGGTTCTGACGAAAATAAGCAAGCTGGTATTTGGCTTCAATCCAGCTGACGATCAGCGTTTCAAGCGCCTTAAAATTAGTAACCGCAGGTGTGATCGGTAAGTACAGTGGGAGTCTGAGAACGTCGATAATCTGCCGATTGGCTTTTGGAAATTCATCATACTTAAACATTTCCGCCAACTGCCACTTGATTTCCTGTCCTTCTAAACCCTGGGGCTCGCCGTTGAATGAGGTGATCATCCATACATCTAGTAACACTTTTTTATCGCTGTACTGATGCACAATTTTCTTAAGTGGGAAAAACCGGGTCGGATTAATACCCAGCTCTTCTTTGAATTCGCGGCAAAGGGCAGATTGAACATCTTCACCCGGATCGACTTTGCCACCTGGGAATTCCCATAGCCCACCTTGATCGGCATCGCTTCGGCGTAAGGAGATTAGCACTTGGTTTAGATCATTTTTGACGACACCGACAGCGACATGGACTAATTTTTGTTTTGCCGGCATTAACTTCTATAATCTGCATTGATTCTGACATATTCGTTCGACAGGTCAGAAGTCCACACAGTTTCCTGAGCATTGCCGCGCCCGAGGTCTATACGAATCGATATCTCAGACTTATCCATCTCAGACTGCCCTGCTGATTCTGTATAAAGCTCATGAACACTGCCCTGCGCCACTATACAAACGTCACCAAGATAGATCGCGACACCGTCAATATCCAAACCTTTAATTCCAGCTCTACCTACAGCCGCAAGAATTCGCCCCCAATTTGGGTCTGATGCAAATAAAGCTGTCTTAACCAGAGGAGATTCAGCAACGCAGTAAGCCACTTTAAGACACTCATCCGCATTGGCACCGCCGCTAACATCAACAGTGACAAACTTGCTCGCCCCTTCGGCATCCTTTATTAGCCCGGTCGCCAAATCCACGAATACGCTCGCCAGTTGCGCACGAAAGCTCGCAATACCACTATGCTGAGCATCAATTACAACACCTGACTTTCCTGTCGCTGTAAGCATGCAACAATCATTAGTTGAGGTATCTCCATCAACGGTAATTCTGTTAAAGGACTGGCTAACACAGTCGTCCAACATTGATTTCAATAACCCTAATTCAATCTGAGCGTCAATAAAAACGTAGGCTAGCATGGTCGCCATATTCGGTTTAATCATACCCGAACCTTTCGCGAACCCAGTAATAGTTACCTCAGCAGCACCTATGCTAATTTTCCTCGAGGTTAATTTAGGCCTAGTATCGGTCGTTAATATTCCTGTCGCTGCCGCTAACCAATTGCCACTATCAAGGCTGTTGAATGCATCGGGCAGGCCTAGCAGAATCTTTTCAACTGGCAGTTTCTCGCCAATAACACCAGTAGAAAAAGGCAGAACAGTGGTAATGTCAGTGCGCGCTATTTCCGCAAGGGTATTGCAGCAAACTAAGGCATCTACTTTTCCCGCCTCGCCTGTACCTGCGTTGGCATTGCCTGTGTTAATCAAAAAATAGCGAACCTTAGACATCTTCAAATGCTGTTTCACTAGATGAACAGGAGCCGCACAAAACGCGTTTTGAGTCGTAACACCCACCACATTCGCGCCTTCACAAATCTCGACAATAACCAGATCAAGCCTGTTTGGATAGCGGATATTGCTTTGGACTGCCGCCAGCCTAATCCCAGCCACCGGATGAACTGGGCTTATGATTTCATTTCCAATTTCACTTTTCATTGGCAGTTAACTAAGAGATTTTCCCATGACATTGTTTGTATTTCTTCCCCGAACCACAAGGGCAAAGATCGTTTCGGCCAACTTTTGGAACATCACGAACGAATGGTGCCGCGGACGCCGCCGGCGCCTGGCTCTGAGATGAATCCTCGGCCGGTGTCATCGCTGATGCTGCCTGATGCTGAAAATTTATTTTATCGCGAGCCAGCTCTTCTATCCGCTGCTTTTCAATAGCGTCTGCCGAATCTTCTTGTCTTATTTTAACGAGACTCAACACTTTTATTACTTCTTGCTGCAAATTGACCATCAATTCTGAAAACAGGGCAAAGGCTTCACGCTTGTACTCTTGGCGAGGGTTTTTGCCCCCATAAGAGCGGAGAAAAATTCCTTGCCTTAAATGGTCCATCGTCGCCAAATGATCTTTCCACAGGCCATCGAGGATTTGCAAAGTTATCTGCTTTTCAAAAAGCCGCATTTTCTCACCTACAGACTCACTTTTAGCGTGATATTCTTCGCTAAGGATTTCAGTAATCTTCAGCTTAAGCTGATCCTCAAACAGCTGCTCATCGTCGTCTAACCACTGTTGTATCGTTAGCTTAATTGCAAATTGGGTCTCGATCGCCGCTGTAAGCCCATCAATATCCCACTGCTCTGGCACAGACTGTGGTGGCACATAGTCATCAACCAACTGACTTACAACCTCTGATCGCATTTCGGTCAATAAATCAGACACGTCATCGCTAGCCATCAGTTCATTTCGCTGCCGATAAATAATGGTGCGCTGATCATTAGCGACATTGTCGTACTCGAGAAGCTGCTTTCTAATATCGAAGTTACGACCTTCGACTTTTCTTTGTGCCTTCTCAATGGAGCGGGTGACCATTGAATGTTCTATGGCCTCACCGTGCTCCATTCCTAATTTTTTCATGAAGTTTTTCACACCATCGGTAGCAAAAATCCTTAATAAGTTGTCTTCCATTGAGAGATAGAATCGAGAGTAACCCGGATCGCCCTGACGACCAGCTCTTCCTCTGAGCTGATTGTCAATACGCCTAGATTCATGCCTCTCGGTGCCAATGATATGCAGGCCACCGGCGTTAATTACAATCTCGTGTCTAAGCTTCCATTCTTCTTTAACTTTCGCGATGTTCTCGTCAGTAGGGGTTTTAAGCTTTTCAATCTCAGTCTCCCACTTACCCCCAAGAACGATATCTGTTCCTCTGCCAGCCATGTTGGTCGCAATAGTAACCACTCCAGGCCTGCCGGCTTGCGCAATGATATCTGCCTCTTTTTCATGAAACTTGGCATTTAAAACTTCATGTTTAATTTTCTGTTTATTCAAGTAAGCCGAGAGTACTTCGGAGGTATCAATTGAGGCGGTACCAACAAGCACTGGCGCTCCGTTTTCACTAATCTCTTTAATATCTTTTACAATGGCTTCCAGCTTTTCCTCCATAGTAAGAAAGATCAAATCATTCGCATCATCTCTAACCATCGGCTGGTTGGTTGGAATAACAACAACTTCCAGCCCATAAATCTGACTAAACTCAAAGGCCTCAGTATCTGCGGTACCGGTCATCCCCGAAAGATTGTTGTACAGCCTGAAATAGTTCTGAAAAGTGGTCGATGCCAACGTTTGGCTTTCGCTTTGAATTTCCAAACCCTCTTTTGCTTCGAGCGCTTGGTGAAGACCTTCAGAAAGTCGGCGACCCTCCATTGTTCTGCCAGTGTGTTCGTCAATTAAAACAATCTTTTTATCTTGAACAATATATTCAACATCTTTATTAAAAAGATGCTTAGCTTTTAAAGCCGCATGAACGTGATGCAACAGGGATAAATTAGTAGCAGAATAAAGTGACTCACCTTCACTGAGCAGCTTTTTTTCGATGAGAAGTGATTCCACATGTTCATGCCCCTGCTCGGTAAGCTCCACCTGCCTGCTTTTTTCATCGACAGTGAAGTGACCATTTTCTTCAGGAACAAAGCTTTTATCCATCATCTCCATTTTCGATTTTTCTTGTTTCTCACCTAATTCAAGTTTAGGAATAAGGTTGTTTATGGCGATGTAAAGCTCTGAACTATTTTCTGCTGCTCCTGAAATAATGAGCGGTGTACGTGCCTCATCAATTAAAATCGAGTCCACTTCGTCCACAATTGCGAAATTAAGCTTGTCCTGCATTTTATCATCAAGTCGAAATGCCATATTGTCGCGCAGGTAGTCGAACCCAAATTCATTGTTCGTTCCATAAGTGATATCTGATTGGTACGCCGCCTTTTTGTCGTCAGGCGATTGGCCTGATTGAATAACCCCTACCGACAAACCAAGAAACTCAAAGAGTGGCCGCATCCAGTTGGCATCACGCTCTGCCAAGTACTCATTTACGGTTACGACATGAACACCATCTCCACTAAGCCCGTTTAAATACGCGGGCAAAGTCGCCATAAGCGTCTTACCTTCACCTGTGCGCATTTCTGAAATCGAACCATCGTGCAGGACCATGCCACCGATTAACTGGACATCAAAATGTCTCATACCCATGACTCTTATCCCAGCTTCGCGCACGACTGCAAATGCCTCGGGTAATAAATCGTCTAGGTTGCCACCATCTTTTAGTCGGCGCTTAAACTCATTGGTCTTGTCTTGAAGCTCAGGATCTGTAAGCGCCTTTATCGACTCTTCGAGTTTATTTATGCTGCCGACAGTGCGTTGCAGCTTTTTTAGTTTACGAGAGTTACTGGTACCGAAAATAGAATTTAAAATATTCATACGTGAAGACTTTTGGGATTAGAGTTTAGATTACAAAATGCGATCAGCAATTCGTTTGAGTTGCTGGCCACCAAATACAAGCGGAATTGAGCTGAGGATTATCTAGCGGTGCGGTGAATGTAGGCAGCCGGATCCACTACTCTACCATTTTTGTAAACTTCGAAGTGAACGTGGGGTCCTGTCGAGCGGCCGGTTGAGCCCACCAGGGCGATGCTTTGACCTTTATTGACTACATCGCCTACCTCTACAAATAGTTTCTCAGAGTGCGCGTAGCGCGTTGTGTAGCCGTTGCCGTGATTCACTTCGACCATCAAACCGTAGCCTGATCGTGGACCAGCCCATGTAACGACACCGGCGGCAACCGTATTTATGTCAGCCCCGGCTTTACCTGTAGTGAAATCTATGCCGCCGTGAAAAGTGAGTCGTCCAGTGAAAGGATCTAGGCGTTTACCGAATCTCGACGTTATCCAGCCTTTTTCTAAAGGCCTCCCTGCTATAAAAACATCAGATTGGATCTTCCGATCCGCCATCATGCCTTCTAAAATCTCTAATTGTTGCTGACGGTCATCCAGCTGATCTTCTAAAAGATCCACAGCATTCATGAACCCGGCGGTGCTGTAAGATTCACTCGCCCCTATGTTAGGGCCACCGATTGCCAAAGGCTGACTGAAATCAAATTCTCCTTCATCTAAGTCTGCAATCTCAGTTACTCGTTCACCAACAGCATCTAAGCGGACTAATCGCGCCTGCATCAGCGCCAAACGCATAGTGAGGGCTTCCAATTGCTCCTGCGCACCTTGTTTGATATCTGCTAGCTGTTCTGATTGAAGCTTGAGTTGACGCTCCCAATTTCCCGCCGTTTCTTCCGAAAAGACACGAGATTCTTGAGACACAGCAAGCTGATAGCCAAAATAGCCAAGCGCAACTGGCGCACCGAGCACGCAAAGAGAGAGCAGGCCTTTCAGCCAGCCCTTGAGGACTATTGTTCTTGAGTGACCGTGATGTTGGTCTACTAAGATAAGTTTCATGAATAAATGTAAATCTTAAAACCCTATTTATAATTCTAGTAAACTTTGGGTCATATGCAAGACATTCCCACACCTAGTTTAATTATTCATATCAGTAGGTTAGGACGACAGTACTTGCTATGCAGTAAGTACCGGCTTCATATAGGATATTGGCACACTACTATCATCGTCAAAACTAACGATTTCCCAAGCATCTTTATTAACTTCAAGCATTCTTAGTAAAGCATTATTGAGGGCATGTCCAGATTTATGTCCTTTGAACTCACCAATCAAACTGTTACCTAGCAGGTACAAATCGCCTATAGAATCGAGAATTTTGTGCTTTACGAATTCATCTTCATATCGCAAGCCATCTTCATTCAAGACTTTGTAATCCCCTACTGCGATTGCATTATCCATGCTAGCGCCGAGGGCTAAATTCCTATTTTGTAGCTCTTCGAATTCATGCATAAAACCGAAAGTACGTGCCCGACTTACCTCTTTAACGAATGAAGTACTGGAAAAGTCGATAGTTGCGCTTTTCGTGTACTTCTTATACACCGGGTGATCGTATAATAGGGTATAGCTAACTTTAAAACCGTTAAATGGCTCAAGACTTACCGACTTGCCATCTTGCTCGAGTGCGATGCGCTGCTTAATTCTGATGAATTTCTTTAATTCAGACTGTTCTTCTATACCAGCAGACTGGATTAGAAAGACGAACACCCCAGCGCTGCCATCCATAATGGGCACTTCAGGCCCGCTTACATCGACAAAAGCATTGTCTATACCCAAACCGGACATAGCCGACATTAGGTGCTCAACAGTTGAAATACGCACGTCACCCTGAGCCAGGGTCGTTGAGAGCGTAGTATCGCCTACATTCGCAGCGACCGCGGGTATCTGAACCACTGGATCTAAGTCTACACGGTTAAAAACGATGCCCGTATTTACTGGGGCTGGCCTGAGAGTGAGATAAACCTTCTTTCCTGTGTGTAATCCCACACCCGTGGCGCGAATTACGTTTTTAAGCGTTCTTTGTCTTAGCATAAGTCTTAGTCTGTGGCCTTTATTTATTAATTTTGTAATTCAAAGTCATAACATTGCCAGGTTATTCGTCTGAAGTTAGACAGCTATTTGCCAATACAATTCCACATTTATCCCAATAACGCCAAATTAACCTCAAGTTAAACCGAGCATGTTGAGACTTCGTGTACCCTGCCATACAGAATTACAGCTGATGAGGGGCGGGATAATAGCAAAACTGAAGTAATAACCCAACATATAGCGGTTACCTGCTTAATTTTTATCAACCGCACACTTTCGTCTGTCACTAACTCCCTAGCGTCATCGATAAGAGACTGCGCCGGACACCAGTCAAAGTTATGCTCACAAACATTTTGCTGGATTTTTACTTAAACCGGTTAAGGGAATTAAGCACAAACCATAAGCATTTCCAGCTCTTAGTCCGCCTGGCGTCGAAGAAATGCTGGAATATCCAAATAATCCATATCTGTGTCAGCACCAACAGCTTTCGCTGCAGCTTGACCACGACCATGCGCCGCGCGATTGCGCATTACAGCAGGCTTATCCAGCTGACTATAATCTGTCATAGGCTCAATATCGGTGTTATCTATAACTTTCGAAGGCTTCGCATGTGTAGAACCCAGACCGGTAGCAACAACAGTCACTCGTATTTCGTCCCCTAAACTAGGATCAATTACCGTGCCTACAACAACTGTGGCATCGTCTGAAGCAAACTCTTCGACAGTGTCGCCAACTTCTGCAAACTCACCTAGAGACAAGTTCTCGCCGGCCGTGATGTTAACCAGTATGCCACGCGCACCTTGCAAGTTTACGTCTTCCAATAGAGGCGATCGAATGGCTGCCTCGGCCGCTTCGCGCGCTCTATCTGGGCCTGACGCCGTTCCAGTGCCCATCATCGCCATGCCCATTTCAGACATGACCGTTTTAACATCCGCAAAATCAACGTTTATCATTCCAGGATGCATAATCAAATCAGCTATGCCTTTCACAGCACCCAGCAAGACATCATTGGCCGCTTTAAACGCTTCAAGTAGAGAAGCATCCTTACCGAGCACATCAAGCAGTTTCTCATTTGGAATCGTTATCAGTGAATCTACGTTTTCAGAAAGCAGACGAATACCTTCTTCTGCTATAGCGGATCGCTTTTTACCTTCAAATGGGAAAGGCTTGGTTACAACAGCAACTGTCAGTATTCCCATTTCCCGGGCTACTTCAGCAACAATGGGTGCCGCTCCCGTGCCGGTGCCGCCGCCCATGCCAGCGGTAATGAAGACCATGTCTGCGCCAGATAGAATTTCCGAAATCTGATCACGATCTTCAAGAGCGGCCTGGCGTCCCACCTCTGGGTTAGCCCCCGCTCCTAAACCCTTGGTTATTCCTGTGCCCATTTGCAGCAGAGTTTTTGCCTTAAGATTACTTAAAGCCTGCGCATCAGTATTTGCGCAGATGAAGTCTACCCCTTCTACCTGGTTTGCGATCATGTGATGTACTGCGTTTCCGCCACCACCCCCTACGCCGATTACTTTTATCACAGCACTCTGTGGTATGTTTTCGATTAGCTCAAACATATAGCCCCCTTATTATCCTTAAATTCTATCGATGTTGATTTTTGACTGTTAACTAAAAATTACCTTGAAACCAATTCTTAACTCTATCTACTAAATGAACCTGCGGTTCTTTTTTGGGATCAATTCCACCCCTTTCCTGGTACTGCTTAAGGCCATATAGCAACAAACCAACGCCTGTAGAATAGATTGGGTTTCTTACGATATCGGCTAATCCCTTAACTTTATGAGGCGTGCCGATTCTTACCGGCGCATGAAATATCTCCTCAGCGAGCTCCATGACACCTTCCATTTTGCTGGTGCCTCCGGTTAACACCACGCCAGCTGCTAAAAGATTTTCAAAACCACTTCTCTGAAGCTCAGCTTGAACCAAAGTAAACAACTCGTCATACCTAGGCTCAACAACCTCAGCCAAAGCTTGACGTGATAATTCCCTAGGCGGGCGGTCGCCAACGCTAGGTACTTTAATGCTCTCATCACCGCTTGCTAGCTGCGCTAGCGCACAGGCATATTTAATTTTAATCTCTTCCGCGTTCTCGGTAGGTGTGCGCAGCGCCATTGCAATGTCATTGGTAACTTGGTCGCCAGCAATAGGGATCACACCTGTATGTCGAATCGCCCCTTCAGTAAAAATTGCAATATCAGTAGTTCCACCGCCGATGTCGACAAGACAGACGCCAAGCTCTTTTTCATCATCTGTCAAAACAGAATAGCTAGAAGCTAGCTGCTCCAAAATTATTTCATCTGTCTCTAAACCACAGCGCTTGATGCACTTTTCAATATTTTGAACAGCGTTAATAGCACAAGTCACTAAATGCACTTTGGCTTCCAGACGCACACCTGACATGCCAAGCGGTTCTTTAACTCCTTCCTGAGAGTCAATAATGTATTCTTGAGGAAGGATATGAAGGACCTTTTGATCAGCAGGTATTGCAACTGCTTGGGCTGCATCAATCACTCTTTCTATATCCGCACGCATTACTTCACCGTCACGGATAGCGACAATGCCGTGTGAGTTCATGCTTCTGATATGGCTTCCAGCGATACCCGCATAAACCGAGCGAATCTGGCAACCAGCCATCAACTCCGCCTCTTCAATAGCCCGCTGAATAGATTCCACCGTGGATTCAATGTTGACAACAGTGCCTTTTTTCAATCCCCTCGACCGGTGGCTGCCAATACCAACGATGTCTAAACTCCCGTCTGGGTTTATAGCACCCACTATCGCCACTACTTTTGAAGTGCCAATATCTAAACCAACAATAACGTTGTCTGCTACAGATTCATTCATAGCGTCCGCCCTCGAAATTGCACTTTGCATCGCTGTCTTGTTTTATGTGCCCAGCTGATAATCACCTAACTGCCACTCCTGATAATTCTCGTTCAATTGTTTTTACAGCAAAGCCATTGTTGTATCTAAGATCCACCGATGCGATATCGGCCAAATCAATCCCCGGCTTTGTGGTGACGAAGGTAACTAAGCGCGCGATGTTTTCGAACACATCCTGCCTGCCCGCAGAAACACGGACCGTGTTATTAAGCGTTAACTCCCAACTTCCCCGCTTACTATAATCAAGCTCTGTCAGTCTCAAACCCTCCGGTGACAGCAACTGATTTAGCTTTTGATACTGGAGCATAACTTCTATCTGCGATCCGTCTGGCCCCCTTAGGGTAGGCAATGAACGATCTACAGCAGCGGTCATTGGGCTAATCACTTGTCCGGTTTGGTTCAAATAGGAAGCTTTTCCCCATCTTGCTATAGCAACTTCTTCCTGAAGCTCAAGTGATAGAGTGTCAGGCCAGATGCGCTTTACCGATACAAACTCAACCCAAGGCATTTGCTCCAGCTTTTGTTTGGCGCCGCGCACATTGAAATTTAAGAAACCTGTTCCCATAAATTCTGAGAGTGCAATTCCCACCTCTGACTCTGATACCTGCTGCCACTGATTCTCTATTCTTACTTTTGATATCGGTCTATTAATAAAGCCGACCACACTACCGTATTGATTGACGGCAGTAACTGCCAGAACAACAAAAAGGATTGTCCCAAGCACCACTCGCGAGGCTGTCCGGTTCACAGGTTTAAGCGGCTGAGATGATTTATTGAAACTGCGTTTCTCAGCTCTCATGCCCGACTGTCTGTTTTTTGCAACCGTCACCGTCAATGCCCTCCTTTTGCTTTTACTTCTAATTTCAGCACTCTCAATAGCAGCTCATCAAAATCTAAACCTGCCTCCTTTGCCGCCAGAGGGATGAAACTGTGAGATGTCATTCCAGGAACCGTGTTGACCTCTAACAAGTAAAACTGGCCATCACCATCTTGCATAACGTCCACTCTAGCCAAGCCTCTGCAAGACAGACTCTCGTATGCTTTCAGAACAAGCTCCTCTAGGCTCTTCATGTCCGCAGCCCCTAAGTTTGGAGGACATATAACTCGAGTATTTTCGTCGATATACTTCGCGTCAAAATTGAAAAACTCTCGATCAGTTTCCAGCTCGATACTCGGCAATAGCTCACCTTCAAGCACGCCTACCGAAAACTCTCTGCCGAAGATGCACTTTTCTGCAAATACTTGCGCATCGTACTTCGCTGACTCAGCGTACTGATCTTTTAGCTCTTGCCCTGTACTGCTTATAGCAATCCCGAGACTGGAACCACCATTCACGGGCTTAACCACAACCGAACCAAGCTCTGAAATCACAGCATCCCATTCGGTGTTCTCGTCCAGTATCACAAACTCTGCGGTACTCAATCCGAGCCTTTGCCAGATTAATTTAGTTCGCACTTTGTCCATTGCCAGAGCCGAAGTTAAAACTCCACTGCCGGTGTAGGGAATACCCATCGCTTCAAGCATGCCTTGTGCGACACCGTCCTCGCCAAATTGCCCGTGCAACATATTGAAAACCAAATCAGGCTTAGCCAATTGCAGCTGTATTACAATGTTTTCACCTGCATCAATCGCCACGCAATCGACCCCCAAACGCAACAACCCGTCGTACACGGCCTGACCGCTAAGAAGCGATATTTCACGCTCTACAGAATGACCGCCCATAAGGACAACGACATGGCCGACTCTTGCCAGCAACTCTTTTCTATTTATCGGTTTCTTTTCCATATTTCTTAACTATCTAAATTCAAATTCTTGTATATAAATCAATAAATTACTAATTCACAAAGCTCTTGGCAGCCAAGTCTTTCGCAAGACCACCAACGCTGCCCGCTCCCTGAGTCAAAACAATATCTCCAGGCTTTAAAACCCCCATCAATATGGCATGAACATCGGCTTCATCTTTGACGTAAACCGGGTCCAATTTGCCTCTCAGACGAATACTTCGGCACAAGGCTCTCGAATCAGCACCAGGAATGCGTTTTTCGCCGGCAGGATAGACCTCCAGCAGCAACAACACGTCTGCCTCGGACAACACGTCAACGAAATCTTCATATAAATCTTTAGTACGGCTATATCGATGGGGCTGAAAAACCATGACCAGGCGATTTTCAGGCCAACCAACTTTTAACGCCTTTAATGTGGCCGCAACTTCTGTTGGATGGTGACCATAATCATCAATTAACTTAACAGTCCCTCTCGAGGTTCCACTACCAACCGGAAAATCACCCTGAACATCGAACCTACGCCCGACTCCGGAGAAATTCTTAATCCCTGACTTTATATCCCTGTCTAGTAAACCCTCATCGGTCGCAATCACTAACGCTGCGGTAGCGTTTAGAGCATTGTGTTCACCCGGCATGTTGAGCCTGAGCTTAATAGGATTTTTCTTAAGCGGACGCAGCACTTCAAAGTCAGTAATACCCTGTTTCTGAGATAAGTTTTGAATCCTAAAGTCTGCGTCTTTCGAAAACCCATAGGTCAATTTTGGCCTAGATATCAACGGCAATATCTCTCGCACAACCGGATCATCTATACAAAGCACAGCCAATCCGTAAAAAGGCAGGTTATGCAGAAAATCGACGAAGTACTTTTTCAGTTTTTCAAAGTCCCCATCATACGTTTCCATGTGATCAGCTTCGATATTAGTGACCACTGCCACCATTGGCTGCAAATGCATGAAAGATGCGTCACTCTCATCTGCCTCAGCTACCAGATATCGACCTTCTCCCAGCCTCGCATTGGTTCCCGCACTATTAAGCAAGCCCCCAATTACAAATGTAGGGTCAAAGCCACCGGCCGCGAGCACCGATGCGACTATACTGGTGGTGGTCGTTTTACCATGGGTTCCAGCAATTGCGATCGAATGACGGTATCGCATCAATTCACCCAGCATTTGCGCACGAGGAATTAAGGGTTTTGACTTAAGCATCGCCGCCTTTATTTCCGGATTGCCGTGATCAATTGCGCTTGAATAAACTACGACATCAGCTTTCTCAGTATTACTGGCTTTGTGCCCAATAAATATTTTTGCGCCCATGCCTTTGAGACGATTGGTGTTTGCTGATTCCTTAATGTCTGACCCTGTTATCGAATAACCTTGATTCAATAGCACCTCAGCAATGCCGCACATACCAGCACCACCAACTCCGACGAAGTGAATTGTGCGAATTCGGCGCATCTCAGGAACAGAATGAAATTTAACGGAGCTAGTCATTTGCATACCTCAAACACTCATTCGCTATCACATCAGCGGCATCTCTAATGGCTAGCCGACTGGCTCTCTTACTCATTTGCACCAGTTCATTTCGATTCGCTAATAGATATTTAACGTGACCACTCAAAGCAACGGCGGTAAGTTCAGCTTGTTCAATAATAATTGCAGCCTTTTCACTGGCTAACCAATTTGCGTTTCGCGTTTGCTGCTTATCGCGGTGATAGGGATAAGGTATAAGGATAGAAGCCTTTCCCGCTGCGGCTATTTCGCAGACTGTGCTAGCGCCCGACCTACATATTACCAAATCTGCCCAGTCATATGCACTAGCCATGTCCGAAACGAACGCCTGAACGTTGTATTGCCCACCCAAACTCAAGCCTGCCGACTCGTAAGCTTGCCTTGTTTGATCCACCTTGCCTTTTCCGGCCTGATGCACCACACAAACACTAGCATTATCAATATCCGCCAACAGTTCTGGAACAACAGTGTTAATTGCAAGCGCCCCCTGGCTTCCACCGAGCACTAAAATGTTGAATGTTTTTTTCTCGATCAAAGAATCGAAGTCTCTTCTTCCCATGGACGCTATTTCCTTGCGCACAGGATTTCCTGTCAACAACACGCTCGGTGACTTTTTAAACGTCCCAGGAAACGCCTCCAACGTTCTGCAGGCTAATCTGCTAAGTAATTTATTAGTGAAACCCGCCACGGCGTTTTGCTCATGAATCAGCAACGGCTTTCGCAAAAATTTAGCAGCCAACCCCGCTGGACCGCAGACAAAACCACCCATACCAAGTACGCAATCGGGCTTTACAAGCCGCAAAACTTTTAACGATTGAATAAACGCGCTCAAAAGCATGATTGGAGCCAATAGCTTTCTTTTAATTCCAGAGCCCACAAGTCCCGAAATTGAAATTTTATGCAGAGGAATTCCCGTCCCCTCGAGCAGTTCGTTTTCCATTCCATTGGGCGTGCCGAGCCAATGAACATTGGCCGCTTTTCCTTTCAATACTTCAGCAATCGCTAGTGCCGGAAAAACATGTCCACCGGTGCCAGCTGCCATAATTAAAACTGTTGCGGTTTGGCTGGTCATGCTATTTGTTCAGCCTAGGTTTTTGGGCCGCCCATAAAGAGGCTTGCTCCGTTTCAAATTGAATACGAACCAACAAGGCCACCATAAAGCAGCTTACAATTAAGCTAGCACCACCATAGCTTAGAAACGGGAGTGTTAGACCTTTCGTTGGCAGCAAGCTGATATTAACGCCTATATTGATAATCGCCTGTCCAGCGAATAAAAGAGCGAGGCCATAGGCAAGAAACCCTTCGAAAAGGAGCTCCTGATTTAAGGCCTTTTTACCGACACCAAAAGCCAGATAAACCAACACACAAAAGAGACCAACTACAAATGCAACACCCGTTAGCCCCAGCTCTTCACCGATAATCGCCAATACAAAATCCGTATGAGCCTCAGGTAAGAAATATAGCTTTTGAATACTGTTTCCCAAACCCACCCCGAACCATTCGCCGCGGCCAAAAGCAATAAGCGCTTGGGTTAATTGATAGCCTCCCCCATATACATTTTGCTCAGACCAGGGGTCTAAAAAGGACGAAAAGCGTGCAATCACATAGGGCTTCGTGACTGCTAAATAGGTAATTGCGACTGTGCATAGCGATAACATGATGACGAATCTGTATAGCTTAGCGCCGGCCACGAAAATCATGCACAGCGCCGTTAAGAGCAATATCACCATGGCACCATGATCCGGCTCAAAGTGAAGAAGAACCACCGCCGCCGCTATAATCATCATAGGCTTTAAAAACCCTGACCAGCTTTGCTGAACCTCAACAATATGACGTTCAAGAAACGACGCTATGTAAAGAACTATAAATACCTTAGCCAGCTCCGAAGGCTGGAGATTAAAAAATCCAAGATCCAACCAGCGTGACGAACCATTGACTTCTTTGCCCACCCCTGGAATGAGAACCAGTACCAATAAAAAGTATGAGCCAAATAGGAAAAAACCACTGAATCTCTTCCACAGATGAAGAGGGATCATCATAGTTACAGCAATACCGATAGCACCCAAAAACGCAAAGATAATTTGGCGTTTGAAATGGAAAAGCGAGTCTGCGTATTTGCTACTAGAAATTTCGACAGACGCAGACGTCATCATTAGCAGACCTGTCACCATCAAAATCAGCATAACCACCAGCAACGGGTTCAAAGTCGGCAACTCAAAGCGATTAGCTGTTAAAGGAGAACTTAATTTTGATGTCGAGCTTATGCTACTCAACGCAAATCCCCCACTGCGCTCATAAATGCCTCACCACGGTGCTGAAAATTATCAAACATATCAAAACTTGCACATGCCGGAGACAACAAAATCACATCACCTTGGCTGGAATGAGAGTATGCCGTTGAGACCGCTTCACTCATGCTTGCAGCGTAATATTTTTTAACATCGTCGCCCAAACTAGACCCTAACTCGATGGCATCAATACCAATTAGAATTACTTCCTTACACCAGCGATTGACTATAGGGCGTAGGACGGAAAAGTCTGCGCCTTTCGCAATGCCTCCGGCAATCAAGATGATTTTCCCTGAAATACGCTGACCTAAACCATCGATTGCAGCTCCCGTCGCGCCTACGTTGGTGCCTTTAGAGTCGTTGTAAAAGTCCACCCCATTTTTCCAGCCGACCCACTGGCAGCGATGCGGCAGACCCGCAAAGCTTTTAACGCCTTGCCGAATTGAGGCAAGATCAATATCTATTGCTAGCGCCAATCCTATCGCCGCAAGCATGTTGAGGACGTTATATCGCCCTACAACTTTTAGCTCCGAAACAAACGCGATGTTTTCAGTATGATAGGCCAAATACTCACCACTATCGTTTTCTAACAAGCCGATTCCATTTTTAGAGGGGCGCCCGAAACCAAAATCCCTGACAGGCACGCCTAGGGAGCGACTTAATTCGCTAAATTTGTCTTCTCGGTTTATCAAAATCTGATTACATCCGTTAAAAATATTCGCCTTTGCTTCATAGTAATCTTCAAGGCCTTGGTATCGATCCATGTGGTCTTCACTCAAATTCAGTAATACCGCGACAACTGCATTGAGTTTATGTGTTGTTTCTAACTGAAAACTAGAAAGCTCTAGAACATAAAGCTCTTTTTCTGGCTCAAGCAACATATCTAACGCTGGCTTAAAGCTGGGCCCATCGAGATTCCCCCCTAAAGCAAAACTAACTTTTGCTTTTCGCAAAATCTCAGCCAAAATCGCAACTACCGTGCTTTTACCATTTGACCCCGTTACCGCCACAATCGGGGCGTTAACCCGTTTCGAAAATATGTCTATGTCACCTGTTATCAGTACACCGCTTTGTTTTGCCGCTGCAATTTCTGGTGTCAGCAAACTCACCCCAGGACTAACCACCAAGCAGTCTGCATTTATAAATGTTTCCTTGTTAAATGCACCTAGCTCTAACTCAACATCGGGTAGCAATTCTAATAACTTCTTAAGCCCTGGCGGATCCTCTCGACTATCTACAACTTTAAAGTGCTGCCCTGTTGATGCGAAGTACCGTGCACAAGAAATTCCAGTGCTACCCAAGCCCACTATTATGATTTTCTCGTTACCTGAATTAATCATCTCCGCTAAACCCTCCGGTTATCGCAGCTTTAACGTAGCTAACCCAAGCAGAACCAGCATTACTGTGATAATCCAAAATCTAACGATTACTCGGGGCTCTGGCCAACCCTTCAATTCAAAATGATGATGCAAGGGCGCCATTCGAAAAATACGTTTCCCTGTCAACTTAAATGACCCTACCTGTAAAATAACTGAAGCGGTTTCCATTACAAAAACACCCCCCATAATAAACAGCACTATTTCGTGCCGGGAAATTATTGCCATCGCCCCTAACGCTGCCCCTAAAGAAAGCGCACCGACATCACCCATAAATATTTGTGCTGGATAAGTATTAAACCAGAGAAAACCAAGTCCAGCTCCAACCAACGCCCCGGCAAAAATTACTATTTCACCCGACCCAACTACGTAGGGGATATTCAGATATGAAGAAAATTCAACGTGCCCTGCCAGATAAGCTATTGCGCCTAGCGCGCCGCCAACCATTACAGTCGGTAGAATTGCTAGCCCGTCTAAGCCATCAGTCAGATTCACTGCATTGCTAAAACCCACAATCATGAAATAACTAATTACGATATAGAAAACACCAATATCAATAGCCACATCTTTGAAAAAGGGAATTATGTAGAAAGTTTCTGCATCGCTATATGCTGTGTAATAAAGAGCGATCGCCGCTGCCCCACCAAAAACTGACTGCCAAAAATATTTCCATCTCGCTGGTAAACCAGCAGTGTCTTGCCGAAATACTTTGCGGTAATCATCTACCCACCCGATGCCGCCAAACAAAATAGTTACCGCCAAAACAATCCAAACATAGTGGTTAGTTAAATCAGACCAAAGCAGCGTACTCATGCATATGCTAACTAAAATCAACGCCCCTCCCATTGTGGGAGTTCCTGCTTTGCTGAAATGGCTCTCCGGCCCATCATCTCTAACCACTTGACCAATCTGATGATAATTAAGCTTCTTTATCATGGTTGGTCCAATTAGCAAAGAGACTCCCATCGCGGTTAAAACGCTAAAAATACCTCTAACGGTTATATATTGAAGAACCGCAAAATTGCTATCAAACTCCATTAAGTAATCCGAAAACCAGACCAGCATTAGATAACCTCATTAATAAGTAATTCGTTGATGATATTTTCCATCATTGCACCGCGTGACCCTTTCACTAAAAAGACTACATCTTGATTTGCTCCAGCTCGGCAACGTTCTATTAGTTCATCTTGGCTTTCAAAATGCAGGGCACACTCACCAAACGCATCAACTGCTAATTTTGACATGTCACCGGTTGCCCAAAACGCATCAACTCCTGCCTGCTTTGCAAAATGCCCTACACTTACATGAGACTCTTTACTTTCGCCGCCAAGCTCTTTCATATCCCCAGCGATCACAATTCTCAGACCAGAGAACGACATTAGCGCATCAATCGCCGAGAAGAATGAATCTGGACTTGCGTTATAAGTATCATCAATTAAAGTGCAGCCATTGATACCTCTACGAAGTTTAAGTCGGCCGTCAATTGAGCTTAGACCTGCCAATCCTTTAGCTACATCTTCAAGATTTGCTCCGACCTCGAGCGCCAGCGCCGCAGCCGACACCGCATTTGCAACATTATGTTCACCCATCATATTCAATTGAATAGACACAGACCCTTGAGGAGAATGCAGCTTAAAGGCAACTTCCCCAACCTTAGACAGATCAATTTCAGAAGCAAAATATTGAGATCCTGATTTTTCCAACAAACTAAAAAGTATTGTTTTTTTACTTCCTGCTCTGCGAAGCCATTGTTCAACGTTATCATCGTCCGCGTTGAGGACAGCAACACCCGAGTCACCAAGGCCATCTATTATTTCGCCCTTAGCTTCAACGATGCCTTGCAAGCTACCAAAACCCTCAATATGAGCAGCACTTGCTTTGGTAATTAACACTATATCTGGCTCAGTTATTGCGACACTAAATGCAATTTCGCCAGCACCATTCGCGCCCATTTCAATGACTGCAAATTGCTGGTTCGAAAGCCGCAAAAGAGTCAAAGGAACTCCAATGGTGTTGTTCAAATTCTTATTAGTGATTAGGGTCTTGGCACGATTACTTAGAATTGCACCTACCATTTCCTTAACTGTTGTTTTACCTTGACTTCCGGTTAGCGCAATAACCGTAGCATCGCTTTTTCGTCGATTAACATTCGCGAGATTCCCTAACGCCCTGTGAGTATCACTTACCTGCAAAACAGGAATCGACGTTACTACAGCTTCGGAAACAACCGCCGCTATGGCGCCCTTTTGCGCAGCCGCGTCTATAAAATCATGGCCGTTAAAATGCTCGCCAATGAGCGCAAGATATAAGTCGCCAGGCACGACACTTCTACTGTCTGTCGACACCTTAGAAAAGGTAGCATCAGGGCCAATTAGCTCACCACCTGCACTGGCAGCAAGTTCAGATAGCTTCATTTCCCCAATCACAGTTTCTTCTCTGCGCGCGCAGCAAGTGCTAAGCGAACATGGTTAGTATCGCTAAACAGCATTCTTTCACCAGCAACATCCTGATAAGTTTCATGACCTTTTCCAGCCACTAACACCACATCTCCTTGCTTAGCCGCACTAATAGCAAATGATATTGCTTTAGCTCTATCCCGCTCGATAGTGACTTTGGAGCGTAATTCGATACCACTCATAATATGATTAATGATCTCATCGCCGTCTTCATTGCGCGGATTATCGTCGCAGACAACTATATTGTCGGCATAAATTTCGGCAAATTCTCCCATTAGCGGACGCTTACCTTTATCACGATTCCCACCACAACCAAAAACGCACCACACGTTGCCGGTGAAATGCTCTCTTAACGCTACCAGCGCACTTTTTAGTCCTTCGGGGGTGTGCGCGTAATCCACAACCGCGGTAATGTCACCGGTGCTACCTCCTACAATTTCCATTCGACCAGTTACAGGCTTTAGGGACGAAACAACATTACACAGTGAATCGATAGTAAAGCCATCCGTGGTTGGCATATAACTGATAAGCGCTGTAATCACCGCGAGTAAATTACTGAAATTAAAACTACCCAGTAACTGTCCCCTGATAACACCTTGTCCTAACGGGGTAAAAATACGAGCCTTATATCCATCTCTTAAATGCTCAAGCTCACTTGCATAAACAGTAGCCATTTTATTGCTGACACTAAAAGTCGAGATATCTACTTTATTGCAAATACTATTAAGAATTGATAAAGCGTAAGGATCATCTAGGTTTATTACAGCGCTGCGCAGACCGTTAACTGTAAAAAGCTTCTTCTTACACTCGCCGTAATCTTCCATACTATTGTGGTAATCAAGGTGATCACGACTAAGGTTGGTGAAAATTGCGATATCAAAGTTTACTGCCTCAACCCGCTTCTGGTGTAATCCCACCGAAGACACTTCCATAACTACCGGATCAACATTTTGCTCTACCATTTGAGCCAAAGCCATCTGACTAAAGACCGCGTCTGGAGTGGTCAACTGAGTCTCTTTTAATTCACCTTGAATGCCGTAACCTAAAGTGCCAATGACACCACAACGACGACCCATCCCAGTCAACGCCTGTGCGATGAAAAGGCTGCAGCTGGTTTTCCCGTTGGTGCCAGTGATACCGATGACACTCATTTTTTTACTGGGGTGTTGGTAGAACCGGGAAGCTATTTCACTAAGTTTCGCTGAAAGGTTATCGATAGCGATTACCGGAGTGTCCTTGATAATTCGAACGCCCTGCCATTGCCCACCGGATTCAACAAACACGGCGGCAACGCCTAGATTTATTGCTTCATCAATAAAATCCCGAGCATCATGATTTTTTCCAAAACAAGCAAGAAACAGATCACCTGAATTCAATAACCGACTATCCAGCTGAACACCAGAGATCGTGACGGGCGGCAAGTCGCGCAACGCATCACTTGAGTCAACCATACCTTCCAAAAGCGTTGCTAATGCTATTTTTGAATTTAAAGTTTCAGCCGTATTCATAATTACAGTGACGTCAGTTCTAGTGATTGAGTATCAGGAATTGCATCGGGGTTTATGTTTAAAATTCGCATAGCGCCTGAAGCCACTTTTGAAAAAACCGGCGCCGCTACTTGACCGCCATAGTGCTCTTTGCCTTTTGGCTCGTTAATCACAATAACAATGACTATTTGAGGGTCGGATGCTGGAACCAATCCAACAAAGAAAGAATTATGTAGATTTGCCTCATAGCCAAATTTGCCAACTACGTGGGCCGTGCCTGTCTTACCTGCCACGCTATAGAAGGGAATGTTTGCTTCCACAGCACTACCGCCGCGCCGAGGATCAACGACAGTTTCGAGCATTTGTACAACGCGCGCTGCTATTGATTCGCTCAGCACTTGCTCTCTCGGCAGCTGGGCTATGGATTGCTCAGACAGCCGCACAAGAGAAACTGGTTTTTTGACCCCACCATCCGCCAGCACGGAATAGGCTTGGGCTAGCTGTAAGATTGATGTTGATAAACCATAACCAAAAGAGAACGTTGCTATTGAATGGCGACTCCAACGACGCGGATTGGGTAACACGCCACCTCGCTCACCGGGGAAACCGGTACCTAAAGACTGACCAAAACCCACTCTTTCAAACAAATCTCGAATAGGCTCAATTCCAATATCCATGGCAATTTTACTTGACCCAATATTACTTGATTTGGTGATTACTCCCTCTACTGTCAGCGTCCCATAATTGGCAATATCTTTCACTTCATTACCATTAACCATCATCCAACCTGGGCTTGTTTCGACAATAGTCTCAGGGGAATAAACGCCCGTTTCTAATGCGGCGGCAATCGTGAACGCCTTAATGGTGGAGCCGGGCTCGAAAACATCAGTTATCGCTCTATTTCTGAGAACACTGAAGTCCGTCATATTGGTTTTGTTATGCGGGTTGTAAGAGGGCTGATTGGCCATTGCTAAGACTTCACCAGTATTTACATCCAACATTACAAGAGA
The DNA here is from genome assembly GCA_047628735.1 of Glaciecola sp. Taxonomy (GTDB): domain Bacteria; phylum Pseudomonadota; class Gammaproteobacteria; order Pseudomonadales; family Pseudohongiellaceae; genus UBA9145. The sequence goes on along the minus strand of JBLHVT010000027.1, from coordinate 9,693 downwards.
AGCACTTTTTGCCCTACGCTTGATGAATTCAGACTTTAGCTCTTTGTATGCCAAACTCTGTAATCGAAAATCGATACTCAGCTCAAGGTTTTTCCCTGGCTCGGCAGTTTGGAGAGTGTTTAACTCTTCAATGATATGGCCACGCCGATCTTTCATTACTTGACGTCGCCCGGGAACACCTCGAAGCCAATCATCGTAGGTTAACTCCAAGCCTTCTTGACCCACGTCATCGACATTACTGAAACCCACAATGTGAGCCGCGACTTCACCCTGTGGATAGAAACGCTGGTACTCCAACTGTGCATAAACCCCTGCAATATCTAAAGCCAGAACCTTCTCAGCCTCAAAAGGAGGAAGCCTGCGCTTTACATACAAAAATTCTCGACTCGCATTTTTCTTAACATTGGCAACTAACACTTTTGGGTTCATACCCAAAGCTCGCGCCAGTTCATGGATGTCTAACGATGAATCAGCAAGCTCTTTCGGATTTACCCATATTGACTGTACTGGCGTGCTTACAGCTAAAGGCTCTCCATTTCGATCTGTAATTAACCCCCTATTCGCCATTAAGGGCACAGTTCGAATAGTTCTGGCATCACCTTGGCCTTGCAAAAAGTCTTTTTCAAAAATGTGAAGGGCGCTAACTTTCCAACCAATCGCAGCCACGCAGAAAATCAAACCGGAGATGATCAGGTACAGACGCCAATTTTGAAAAGCTAATCTAGTTTCGATGTCAGTCATTTTTAATCATCACTATACGAGCAATTTCTGGAACCTTCATTTGAAGCTGTTCAATTGCCTTACTCTCGATGCGGCCTTCCACTCCAAACGTACTTTGCTCAAGAAGCAACTGACCCCATTGGACATCCAGTTGATTAGCTTGAGCGCGAAGCTCCTGTAATTCATTAAATGAGAAGCGGTTATCATGAGTTGTTTGAACCACAGAGAGCCCCGTACTCAAAACCAATCCCAATATGCCCACCAAAATTAAGCTGCTAGGCCTATTGATTCCTGCCCACTTAAAAATTGAAAGGTAGTCTTCCGTTTCTATTGGATTGGATGGGCGTTTTTCCATAAGATAAGTTTACTCAAACCCTTTATTAGAAATTTTTTCAGCTACTCTTAACACCGCGCTGCGAGCACGAGGGTTAGCGGCCACTTCTTGAGGCTTCGCCTTTGCTGCCTTACCTATAGATTTAAGTGTCGGGCTCAACTCAGAACTCATCACTGGCAGATCTCTCGGGAAATTATCTCCTTTAGTCTGCCGAGAGATAAATTTCTTGATTATTCGGTCTTCTAAAGAATGAAAACTGATCACAACTAAGCGGCCTTCAATTTTAAGGCAGCCAAGAGCTTGGGCTATTCCGCTTTCTATCTCACCAAATTCGTTGTTAATAAAAATTCGTATACCCTGAAAAGCTCTAGTTGCAGGGTGTTTATCGCGCTCCCAAGCCGGATTTGCATGCTTAATAATTTCTGCTAGGCGCCCGGTATCAGTAATAGGAGTCTCAGTTCGCTCTTCAACAATTTTGCGAGCCATTCTTCTTGAGTGCCGCTCTTCACCGTATTTATAAATTACATCTGCGATATCTTTCTCGCGAGCTGAGTTGATCCACTGCTGTGCACTCATACCCTCATCGGGGTCCATTCGCATATCAAGCGGCCCACTGCGCATAAAACTAAAACCTCTATCTGGGTTATCGAGCTGCGGAGACGAGACACCCAAATCGAACAACACCCCATTTACTTTTCCATGCAAACCAAGTGATTCAATAACTGACCCGAGCTCACTAAACGCCGAGCGCACTACTTCTACTCTTGAATCTGCGGCTGCCAATTTATTAGCGACTTCAATCGCATCTGGATCTCGATCAAAAACCACTAGCCGGCCTTCCTCTCCCAACTTACTTAAAATCGCTTCGCTATGACCGCCTCTACCGAAGGTCGCATCAATATAGACCCCGTCTGTAACTATCGCTAGCCCAGTAATGGCTTCCTCAAGAAGAACAGACTCATGGGGTGAACGCTGTACCATAAATAACCCCTAGAGTGCCAAGCTGCGAAGCTGCTCAGGCAATTCGCCTTCAAGAGATGAATCTTCTAGCCATCTACTACGCTGCTCGTTCCACGAGTCTTGATCCCAGATCTCTAGCTTCTTGCCTTGGCCGATTAGGCATATATGTTTTTCTAGCCCAGCATAGCTACGAAGCTCTTGCGGCAACAAAATTCGCCCACTGCCGTCCAGCTCTAGATCGTTAGCGTGGCCAATGAGGAGATGCTTTACGCGCTGGGACATAGGATCAAAGCTGGAGAGTGATTCGATTTGGCGCTCTATTTGCTCCCATTCAGGAAGCGGATAAAGCAAAAGGCATTTGTGATTTGTGTCTATCGTAACCACGAGCTGGCCTGAGCAATTCTGGGACAATTGCTCACGATATCGGGCAGGCATAGCCATGCGCCCTTTCACATCTATATTGATAGAGTTAATGCCGCGAAACACGTGATGCCCCCATTGTTATTTGGAAAATTAGCAATGAATCGTTCCACGATCCCCCACTATTAAACAATTTTTTCCACTTCTCGCCACTTAATGGATACTATAGGCACAGCAAAGCGTCAGCGCAAGCACTAATTATGGGTTTTCAATCGAGAATTTCGGCGAAAATGCGGCTAAAAGCGGATAACTCGCAAGAATGAAAGCTTTGAAAAAGCCTTAAGCATTGTGAAAACAATGCCGTAAGCCGCACTGTTAATGTAGTTTATTAAGAAGAGACCTTAAATGGTCAGGTTTAGAAGCGAGTCAGCCTATAAGCCGGGTTCTGTCGAGGACAATTATTCATCTGCAACCTGCGTCACCACAGGCTGTCAAGCGGCCTACCCGAATCCATTGCGAGCAGCAAAAAAGGATTCCTATTTGGCCTTGCTCCGAGTGGGGTTTACACTGCCACAAACTGTTACCAGATGCGCGGTGCGCTCTTACCGCACCTTTTCACCCTTACCCAACCAACTCCGAAAAGTTGTGATGTTAGGCGGTATATTTTCTGCTGCACTAGCCGTAAATTCACATTTCCCAGGCGTTACCTGGCACTCTGCTCTGCGGAGCCCGGACTTTCCTCCATTTGCCACCTCGATAGCCGTTAAACGACTTGCAAAGAAAACAAACAGCAATTGCCCAGCTGACTCTCCGTAAGATTAATTGAGATTCACTAACTAAGCAACCACCTTAAGCGCCTTGGGTTAAGTTTTTTATTTCGATCATAGCGGAGTAAAGTAAATTTTTTCTAGCACCCGTCGCATCGCTTGCCAAAGCCACTGCCTTTTTTAGCGGCATGTCTGACTCCAGCAGAAGCGCCAACTTCAATCCCGCTTCCTGTTTTTGCTTTTCTTGCGTTTCCTTGTCACATCCGGCAACAATAACAACGAACTCTCCGCGCTGATTATTTGAATCAGCTTGCAACCAAGCCAAAGCATCTGACCCGAAACCCAAGAAGTGAGATTCAAATTTTTTAGTAACCTCCCTAGCAACAAATACCTGTCTGCGCCCACCAAAAACCGCTACCACACTTGCCAGCATAGCCTCTATTCGGTGAGGTGATTCGTAAAATACTATGGTCCGTAGCTCATACTGTAACTGAGTTAAAGACTGCTCGCGAGCCCCCTGTTTACTGGGTAAAAAACCCTCAAAGCAAAACCGATCTGTTGCCAGGCCTGCCACACATAAGGCGGCAGTAATTGCGCTCGCGCCGGGAATTGGAATCACCGCTATACCCGCTTCGCGGACCAGCCTCACCAGCTTAAAACCGGGATCTGAAATGAGCGGTGTACCTGCGTCAGAAATAAGCGCGATGGAACTGCCCTGCCGGAGTTTATCCAAAAGCCTGACGGCCACGGAGTCATCACTGAAATCATGGTAAGAGGTTAGCGGAGTTTTTACTTCTATCTTTTCCAAGAGAGCTTTACTATGGCGCGTGTCTTCGGCTGCTATTAAATCAACGCCTTGTAAGGTGTCAATTGCACGCGCCGATATGTCCCCCAGGTTACCGATGGGAGTCGCTACAACGTAGAGTGTTCCTGCACTAATCACGATTTAAAGTCTCATGGGTTACTTATATTCAAATCCGGACATTGTTCTGCCAATTACTCTGAAGGCTATCCTGAAAACTAGCAAACTACTAAAGCGCAGCAGCCTAGTAATTTGAGCGATTTATTGCCCTAGCAGAATTCATGGTTTACTCTTTTCGATACAGTTCTTACAACCAGCGAGATAGTTAAATTTTGTCAAACAACGACAACAGACAAACCCATTCGAGAATAGAAAAGCAGAAATTGCTACTGATCCTTTTGATATCAGGATTGATTGTCGCATGCTCTTCCAATCCGTTGCTGGTCGAACTTTCTCCGCTAGAAGGCGAGTCTACATCACAGCGTATTGATGAGCTATTGGCGAGCGCAAATAATAGCTTCGGAGCAGATGCAGCAGTGCTGCGCATTACAGCGATAGAGCTTTTGCTGGAGCAAGGCTTGTTCGATCGGGCCGCGCTTGAATCTCAAGCGAGAAACCTGCGCGAGGCGCTGACGCCCGAACTGCGCGGCCGCTTTGCTATGGCTCAAGCAAGAATCGCCAATAGCCAAGACGACCCTGAATCTGCACTACAATACCTGACTGAAACTGCCGCCCCCAGCTCGGGCAATATGAACACTCAATTGCGAAGACTTCTTGGTGACACTTACTTACTTCTTGACCGTCCAGCTGATGCTTTTCGTAGCTATATAGCGAATTCCGAAATAGGAAGCTCGGAAATAAACAGCACCGAAATATTCGCAAGCGATGAATCGATTCAGAATTTTCATGATTTGGCATGGAAAGCATTGACAGCAATTGACTACGCCGAGCTTTCCTCACTTGCCAGCTCCGCCTCGAACTATAAAAGCAGAGGCTGGATAGAACTAGCCAAAGCGGTTGCCGGCCAAGAATTAAGTATTAAAGGACAGCTTGATTCAATCCAACAATGGCGCCGAGTATGGTTAAGCCATGCTGCCGCGCGAATTCTGCCGCGTCCCTTAATTCAACTTCAACGAAATTGGGAACAGCGGCCTCGACAAGTAGCGTTGCTTTTACCTCTGCAAGAACAAGCTGGGAGGGCAATTCAAGAGGGCTTTTTAGGCGCCTACTACCAAAGTATCGAAGCTAATCACGGGGCGCCGATTATTAAGTTTTATGACAGCTCTGGGGTCACAAACATCTATCCAATTTATGATGAAGCCGTAGATGATGGCGCTGACTTAGTTATCGGCCCTTTGGATAAAGAGCTGGTCAATCAATTGCACCGTCTGCCAAATCTAGCCGTGCCGACATTGGCGCTCAATTACACTGATGATGACAGCTTTTCCGGCTCCGATAACTTTTTCCAATTTGGCTTAGCCCCCGAGAATGAAATAGAACAGGCGGCGCAGCTGGCAACCAATTCTGGTTTTAAAAATGCCGCTATCATTACACCAAGCGGCAGTGACTATCTTCGTCTGAATTCATTGTTTGAGAACGCCTGGACCGCCGCGGGCGGCAATGTTGTATCCAGGTCAACCTTCGATAGTGAGAGTGATTACGCTGAGATAATAAAAAAATCCATGGCGATTGACGCCAGTGAAGCAAGAGCAGAAAAAATAGAGGCGCTGCTACCTAGAGACAGAATTGAGTTCATTCCAAGGAGAAGACAAGACATAGATTTTATTTACCTGATTGCCAATCCTCGTCAAGGAAGGCAAATACAGCCCACGCTAGCATTCTACTTTGCCGAGTCCTTACCAATTATCGCCTATCCTTCCATCTACGATGGTTCCAATAACACAGACATAAACAGAGACCTAAACGGCATAATCTTCCTTGATTCGCCATGGCTGTTACAACAATCGAATCCATTTAAAGAACTTGTTAGTAGTAGTTTTCGCAAAGCAGCTGGGCCACTCGAGCGCCTTCGCGCCATGGGTATTGACAGCTACCGCCTCCATGACAGACTCACCCAATTTGCAACGTTCGAAATTAAAACTTTGGGCGGAACTACAGGGCTACTAACAATGAACTCTGATCGGGAGATTCAGCGTCAATTACTTGCTGCGCGATTCATCGATGGCGCGCCTCAATTACTGCCGCCACCTACTCAGCTGCATCGCTAAACTTCCCTGAGCGGCAAGGACTTTGCTTTGTTCAAGCCATTTTTTAACAACAATAAAAAGCGCGGCGATTATTTTGAAAAGTTAGCGCGTTCTCGTTTGGAAACTGCTGGTTTAAAGCATTACTGTGCGAATTACCATTGTCGCTACGGTGAGTTGGACCTTGTCATGCTAACCCCCGCAAAAACTGTTGTGTTCATAGAAGTGAAGTACAGAGAATCTTCACAATTTGGACATGTTCTGGAAATGGTAAACACCGCAAAAAAAAAGAAAATACGACTTACCGCTGCACATTTTTTATTAAAACATTCCAACCTAGCGCAATTTAGCTGTCGTTTTGATGTTATTGGCATCCACCCCGGTGAAGGTCGAGCGCCGGCCAAAATACTTTGGGTTGAGAATGCATTTAGTTGAAACTTTTTCCATCAGGAATATGTCCACTAAAGATAATTTAGGAGGCCAAGCAGGTAAAAATATGAACATTTTGGCCGATAGAGCTATTACGATACCACTAATTGCTGGACACTCACTGCATGTCTAATCACAACCGAATCCAAAACCATTTCCTTGACAGCATAGCCACCAAACAGCGCTCTGCCGAAACTCTGATTGATCCCATTTTTGATGCTGGGGAGTTAATGGTAAAAGCACTATTAAACGATAAAAAAATCCTGTGCTGTGGCAACGGCGGCTCCGCCGGCGATGCTCAACACTTTTCTGCAGAATTACTCAATCGATTTGAACAAGAGCGCCCGCCACTGCCAGCAATCGCAATAACTACCGACAGCTCAACCCTGACCGCAATCGCTAATGATTATGACTTTAACGAAGTCTTTTCTAAACAGGTAATGGCACTCGGCCAAGCGGGAGACGTTTTGTTAGCCATTTCCACCAGCGGCAACTCAAGAAACATCATGGAGGCTATGAAAGCAGCCCATGAAAGAAATATGGTAATAGTAGTGCTATCTGGAAAAGATGGCGGCACCATGGCCCCCCTGTTAAAGGACTCAGATGTTGAAATTAGAGTTCCTTCCGATCGCACAGCGAGAATTCAAGAGGTTCATTTAGTCGTGATTCACTGCCTGTGCGATTTCATTGACACTACTCTTTTCGGAGGAGAAGAAGCATGAAATCATACACTCTCACTCTTTTTATAAGTCTATTTTTTCTTAGCTCTTGCACAACCATATTAGTAAAAACCACGGGTGAAGCGGGCATTCAAGAAGACCCAACACAGAGGACTGCCGGCGCCGTGGTCGAGGATCAATCTATTAAGACCAAAGTGGCGGTTAACATGAAATCTCAAGAGCCAGCGTTTAAAGGCTCAAATTTCAGCATCATTAGCCATAACGGCGTGGTGTTAATTGTTGGCCAAACACAATCAGAGGGTTTAAAAGCTAAAGCGACTAGCATCGCTAGCCAAGCCAGCTCCAAGATCAAACGTATACACAATGAAATGGAAATATCAGGCGAGACCAGCCTGCTTTCCAGAAGCAATGATACCTGGATAGCGACTAAGGTTCGTACGCTCATGCTGGCCAATAAAGAAGTTCCTTCTGACCAAATTAGGGTAATTGCAGAGAATGGTTCAATTTACTTGATGGGTCTTATTAATCAGGAGGATGGTGATCGAGCTGCGAACTTGGCTCGCAACGTGTCAGGGGTAACCAAAGTAGTTAAGGTATTCGAATACATCAATTAAATCGCTCTAATTAATGGCTGTTACTTAACCAGCCTGAGAGTCGGTTTTGCAGATTCAGACGAAGATGGCTTATTTGAACCGCTTATCCCACGGGCTTTTTCACTGGGGTCAGTGCCAGTTGGGTTTGGAGGTTGTGGTAGAGAGCCTTCCGCGTCAAATATCATCCCTTGCCCATTTTCCTTGGCATAAATTCCCATGACCGCGCGCATTGGCACATATACCACTTTTGAAATGCCAGCAAACCGGCCTTCAAACTCCAACGCTTGATCTTGAATCATCAGTGCCTGCACGGCGGAAGGAGAAACATTAAGAATGATTTGACCATCCTTTACGTGTTCAAGAGGAACTTGAACATTGTCATCAATGGCATTGACCAAGATATAAGGAGTGCAGTTATTTTCTAATATCCAATCATAAAGTGCCCTAACAAGGTAGGGGCGACTTGAGCTCATCGTCATGTCCTGGCACCTTTTTCTATTAGATCTGACTATTCGATCTATCTGCTAGGTATTTCCAACAGACAGATCCAGTCGAGTCTAAATCATTTCTTTTTCTTGTTCGGAGAGACTCATCAAAATGGACTCTCTTTCAAACAACCGATCGCGGTATTCAAACAATGGCTTAGTCGTCTTACTTTTAGGTAATTCTATACCCATGAAAGGAAGGCGCCATAAGATTGGAGTTACACAGCAATCAACAATAGTGAATTCATCACTCATAAAATAAGGTTTTTCACCAAAAATTGGTGCAATTGACACAAGAGAATCTCGAAGGTCTTTACGTGCTTTTTCCAACTGAGCCGGGGTGCCTTTATTCGCCATAAGCGCATCGACCATTGGGCACCAATCTTGTCTGATCCGGTAAATCCAAAGCCTACTCATAGCGCGCGCTACTGGGTACACAGGGAACAAAGGCGGATGAGGAAAGCGTTCATCGAGATATTCCATCATGATATCTGCTTCGTATAACACCAGATCACGATCAACCAAGGTTGGCAGCGTGTTATATGGATTTAATGTAGACAAATCCTCTGGCTTTTCGTCAGGATCAACGTCTATGGTTTCGACCGTGACTCCTTTTTCGGCAAGAACTATGCGCACGCGATGACTATAGTGGCTAGTCCCGTCTGAATAAAAAGTCATGGAAGATCGTTTAGCGACCACACCCATAGTGAATCCTCTGTATTATTGTAATGTTGTTTTTAGCGACTCGAAGTCATCAATTTAATGATAATCTTTCGAGAATTCACGACCCAATAAAGCTGTTAGTACATACAAAGCGGCTAAGAATGCCAATACCCAAATGCCAATTTCCTGGCGTCGACTACGAACCGGCTCACCGATGTAGTACATAAAGTTCACTAAATCGGAAATGGTTTCATCGAACTCTACTTCACTCATTGAACCGGTTCCCGGCACATGAGTTAGATCACATTGTGTAGGGTCGTCGGCGCCATGATCATCGCAAGTTACATCACCTTGCAGTTCATGAAGCACGTTAGGCATGCCAACATTTGCATACACTTTGTTGTTGGCACCTAAAGGCCTAGAGCTGTCGTTATAAAAAGACTTCATGTAGGTGTAAAGCCAATCAGGGCTGTGCACTCTTCCCGCCAAAGTTAAATCCGGCGGCACCGCGGCGAAGTATTGCTTTGCGTCATCTTCAGTTAACGCATTCTCGATTAAGTCACCGATAAGCGAGTCATCAAAGACCAGATTTGCCATCACTAAATCATGAGGTATTTCCAAATCATCTGCTGTTCTTGCGTAGCGCGCATAGCCGAGCTCATGGCAACCCACACAGTAATTCATGTAGTTTTTAAA
>JBLHVT010000026.1:0-32856 GCA_047628735.1 Glaciecola sp. | reverse complement strand
AACCTCCTCAAAAACCACCTTACCTCCAAAAACTACCATTCCACCTAGCCTCGTTGTCTCTTTGCACATGCTTGTTGTAGACTCAGGGCAATTAAATTCGGCAGCTTAGTGGTAACCGTATGAATCTTATAGAAAAATCAAAAATCTTAGTACTTTGCATCGCATTGGGCTCAAGCTCGCTCACTGTGGCCAACGACTGGCCAAGCTATGGGGGGGATAACGGCTCGCAGAAATATATGCCGTTCGATCAGATTAACAAGGCCAATGTCAGCACGATTACTAGTGCTTGGACATGGCAGAGCTCGGATAACGTAACTGTTGCCGAGAACTTCAAGCAAGAAAACTACCGAGCGACGCCAGGTGGCTACAAAGCTACCCCAATCGTCGTTAACGGCACTATGTATGTACCAACCTCATTTGGCCGAATAGCGGCGCTGGACGCTCAAACGGGTGCTGAAAAATGGGTATTTGACACCAAGGCCTGGGAAGCGGGGCGGCCGCCTAACCTTGGCTACAACACGCGCGGAGTTGGGTACTGGGAAGGAAACGGTAAGCAGCGCATTTTTTTGGCAACAAATGATTCTTATCTTTGGTCTATCGATGCAGTTTCAGGCGAGCCGGATCCAAGCTTCGCTGACGCAGGCAAACTCGATCTGGCGCAAGGTCTTGGCCGGGAGATAGACCGCCGTCAATACGGAGTAGTATCGCCGCCACTGATTACAAACAATCGCGTTGTCGTGAATTCTATTATCAACGACGGTCCTACGACCAAAGAAATGCCGCCGGGCAATGTAAGGGCATTTAACCCAGAGACAGGTGCGCTGGAGTGGATGTTTAAAACAATTCCACAGGCCGGTGAGTTCGGCAACGAGACTTGGGAAGACGGTTCATGGGAATACACCGGCAACACTAATAGCTGGACTATCATGAGCGCGGATGACGAATTGGGAATTGTTTATATCCCGATTGGGACTCCTACCAACGACTGGTATGGCGGGCTACGCAAGGGTGACAACTTGTTTGCTGAGAGCTTACTTGCGGTAAGAGCAGATAACGGCGAGCGCATTTGGCACTATCAAATGGTCCACCATGGTGTTTGGGATTACGATCTGCCCGCGGCGCCTACATTAGTTGATATTAATGTGGACGGCCAGCCAATAAAAGCCGTTGTAGCGATATCCAAACAGGGCTTTAGTTATGTTTTTAACAGAATAACAGGTGAACCGGTTTGGCCGATTGAAGAAAGACCGGTTCCGGTGAGTTCCATGCCTGGCGAAAAACTATCAGCCACTCAACCATTTCCAACTAAACCTGCGCCGTTTGAACCACAGGGCATTACCGATGAAACGCTAATCGATTTTACGGTAGAACTGCGCAACGAAGCTTTGCAGAATATTGAAAAGTTTGACTACGGTCCCTTATTCACGCCACCGTCACTTCGAGGCACAATTAACTTCCCTGGTTGGGCAGGAGGTGGCGAGTGGCATGGCGCTTCTTTCGACCCTGATACTGGTTTGTACTACATACCTTCAGCATCCTCCCCGATAGTGGTGCAATTGGTGGAAGCTGATCCTGAGAAGTCGAATCTTAAATATGTCCGCGGCGGCGCAACTTCCATTGGCGGTCCGCAGGGCTTACCGCTAACAAAACCTCCTTATGGACGAATAACTGCAATTAATCTGAACACGGGAGAACACGAATGGATGGTTCCCCACGGTGAGGGGATTCGCCAGAAAATTATTGATATGGGCATTCTGGATCCAGGCCCTGTCGGCAGCCAAAGTAGAACAGGCCCCGTGCTCACAAAAACCTTACTGTTTTTGGCTCAGTCAGATGGTCCTCGCAACCTACTCAGGGCATTTGATAAAGCCACCGGTGAAATCGTTCACGAAATAGACCTGCCGCTTCCCCCCGGAGGTACTCCTATGACTTACATGGTCGGTACAAAGCAATATTTAGCGATCGCTGTAGGCGGAGCTCAAGACTCAAGGATTGTCACGTTGGCCCTGCCTTAGAGCTGATAAGAGTGAATATCTAAGTGGAATTTGCGCGTGCTGCTAATCATTGTTAAAATCAATGGTCAGCGGCACTTGCTTCCTCGCAATAAATTTCCCATAATCCGCGGCTGCACAGGAAATCGTCTGTGCTATTATGTTTTATGGTATCTCTTGTCGGTCCCCGCGCAATGATAAGTTATAAACTCCGCCAGGCCCGGAAGGGAGCAACGGTAGTAACCGACTCATGTGCCGTGGTGTGGCTGGCAGGAGCTGCCACCATAAGTTCCGTAATCCGGGATCAAAAAAAGCACGTAATAAATAATCAATATTCACCTTCTATAAACTCGACTCCTTTATGAGCTATCAAGTACTTGCTAGGAAATGGCGCCCGAGTAACTTTGCCGAAGTAGCGGGTCAAGCTCATGTCCTCAAATCTCTGATTAACGCGCTTGATAACCAGCGCTTACATCATGCCTATCTTTTTACCGGCACACGCGGGGTTGGTAAAACCACTCTTGCTCGGATTTTAGCTAAATGCCTTAATTGTGAAGAGGGTGTCAGCTCTATACCCTGTGAAAAATGCGATTCCTGTAGGGAAATTAGTGAAGGTCGATTCATTGACTTGCATGAAGTCGATGCGGCATCACGCACCAAGGTTGAAGATACTCGAGAGCTGCTAGAGAATGTTCAATACACGCCGGCTCGAGGGCGTTATAAAGTCTACCTGATAGATGAAGTGCACATGCTTTCCACGCACAGTTTTAATGCACTGTTGAAGACATTAGAAGAGCCGCCGCCCCACGTAAAATTTCTATTTGCGACTACTGACCCGCAAAAACTGCCAATAACAATCCTGTCCCGTTGCTTGCAATTTAATCTTAAGAATTTAAGTCCAAAGATGATTTCTGATTATCTGGCCACGGTGTTAAAACAAGAAGAAATAACTTTTGATGAAGAAGCCCTATGGCAAATAGCGGCAGCTGCTGCCGGTAGTATGCGTGACGCGTTAACCTTGGTGGATCAAGCGATTTCGTTTTGCGATGGCAGTGTTACGGCTGCCGGCGTTGTCGAAATGTTAGGAATTCCAGAGCAAGAGCAAGTTTTTCAATTGCTCAGCAATATGGCTAATGGCGATGTTAAAGACGTATTGCAATTGGTAAATGTCATTGCTGAACAGACACCGGACTATGCTCATACTTTAGATAGTTTGCTGTCATTGTTGCATCGAGTGGCAATCGCTCAGGTAATGCCAAACGCCATAGACAACAGCTTTGGAGACAAAGCAAAGGTGTTGAACATTGCAGCGGAAATTGCTGCTGAGGATGTTCAGCTTTACTATCAAATTGGCTCTAAAGGCCGTGAGGAACTTCGCTACTCCGGGGAAGTCCGTGCTACCTTTGAAATGTTATTGCTAAGAATGATGGTTTTTTCACCGACCTATGTTGCTGGCGAGACTAAACAATCTGATGCGCATCCTGAAAGTGTTTCAGCGAATGCTGATCAACCTGTTGCAGCAGATATCGAAAAAAAAAAGTTAACCCCAGTTAACACAGCCCCAGTTGAAGTTACCACTACGAAGACAGCTGCCGTTGAAGCCCTCTCAGTCAAAGCAGATGCAATAAGCAGTTCAGCGGCGGATAAGGGCAACGACACCCGAAGCTTACAATCAGCAACAGATGCGGTGACCAACACAGCTGATAATAATCATCTTAGAGTGGTTGTGCCTGAAGTCGCTCCGGTTAATGATGAAAATATTGATGAGTACAGCGCTCTTGATCTTGATAGCGGCGTTCAGCAGCAGCCCCAAAAAGCAGTGGATCCCGACCCAAGTCCGACGCATTCAATTGAGAATACGGCCGACGATACGGTCGACTATACCGCCGACTATACTGGCGATAATGCAGCCGAGGGCACAGCCAATAATTTAGCAGCAACATCAATCAGCGTTAAACGCGCAGATTCAAAACCAGCAGACGAAATTAATTTACAAAATCTTGACCATGACCTTTGGCTGGCAAATTTCGCCAGCGTACCCGCTAATGGTATCGTCGCGAATGTATTAGCTAATATGCAGATTTTATCTGTTGATGGCAATAGCATACAGCTGCGCTTAGACGCGAACCAAAGTGCTGTCTTTGGAGATGAGCTACTGGAAAGAATTGCAGCTGCCCTAAGTGATTGGCTCAATGAAAAGATAACTGTAGCTGTAGTTATAGCGGAAGTAGATAAAGAGACACCGGCACTTCTTAGTCAACGATTGAGAGCTGAAAAACACGCTAAGATGATTATGGATTTTGAGCAGGATTCAACTGTGCAAGATTTGTTGGCGCGTTTTTCTGGGAGCATTGTTCAAGACAGTATTAGTTCAATTCAAGCAAAAGATAATAGTAAGGGCAGAAGATGACAGATTTCACCGAAATCATGAACCAGGCTCGGCAGATGCAAGAGCAAATGAAAAAGGCTCAAGAAGAACTGGCTAGCAAAATAGTGTCAGGACAATCTGGGGCCGGGCTGGTCACCGTCAGTATGAATGGCCGACACGATGTGCTGGGTGTTCAGATTGATGCGAGTTTGATGTCAGAAGATAAGGCCGTGGTCGAAGACTTGATTGCAGCAGCAGTTAACGATGCGGTTCGTAAAGTAGAAGAGCACAATAAATCATCACTTGGTAATATGGCAGATGGTCTTAATTTACCGGAAGGATTCAAATTTCCGTTTTAACTAACTGTTAATCTAGAGCGCATGTAGAGTAAATTCAGAGAAAGAACCGACAATGAATTCAAGTCCCCTAATTGACCAGTTAATTGAAGCATTCCGCTGCCTGCCTGGAGTCGGGCCAAAATCTGCTCAGCGCATGACATTGCAACTACTGGAGCGCAATAGGGTAGGTGCTAAACAATTGAGCACTGCCTTGGCCGAAGCGCTTGCCAAAGTTGGAAATTGCGCTGAATGCGGTACGTTAACCGAAGAATCTGTTTGCCGTATTTGTGCAAGCCCTTCGAGGGATCAATCGCTGTGCTGTGTTGTAGAATCTCCCGCAGATATATTTGCGATTGAGCAATCTGGCTCTTTTCGCGGCATATATTTTGTTTTAATGGGCCATCTGTCCCCTATAGATGGGATAGGTCCAGAGCAGCTTAGTATTCCCCGTTTGATCGATAAGGTGAATGAACAAAATATTGAAGAACTTATAATTGCTTGCAACCCTAATGTTGAAGGCGAGGCAACAGCATATTATATAGCTGAGCAGCTACGTGGCACTGACGTTGTTGTTTCTCGAATTGCTCACGGTGTGCCGGTGGGAGGAGAGCTGGAATTTGTAGATGGCGGAACACTAGGCCATGCTCTTACAGGCAGAAAAATTATGGGTAAAGTTTAAATGATAAAAGACAGCCAAAATTATTATGATTGAAAGCCCCGAAATAAATTACATCAGTAGTGATGAAGAATTCGCGGCTCTGTGTAAGCGCTGGCAAGATTGTTATTCTATAGCCGTAGATACAGAGTTCATGAGAACCAGTACCTTTTACGCTAAAATAGGCTTGTTGCAAATTGCCGATGAAGAAGAGGTATATTTGATTGACCCTCTAGAAATTAGAGACTGGGATGGATTCAGGGAATTGTTGATAAATTCCAACTGCATCATAGTCGTTCATTCGGCCAGTGAAGATCTAAACCTGTTACTTACACATATAGGGTGCCTCCCGAAAAATTTATTCGACACGCAGCTAGCGGCCGCTTTTTTAGGTCTTGGATTTAGCCTAAGCTATCAAGCTCTTGTGGAACAACAAACTGGAATCACCGTTGAGAAAGGAGAGACGCGGTCTGATTGGTTAAGACGCCCGCTGTCAGAAAAGCAATTACAATATGCAGCCAACGACGTTATCTATCTTTTAGATATCGCAAACACGCTGCGTGAATCTCTAATAAGCAAATCAAAATTAGAGTGGTTTGAAGCTGAAACTAAAATGCTACTTAAGGCAGCAGAGCAGGTTGAAGATGAAGAATATTGGAGCACTTTATACGCCGGAATTAGTAATGCTTGGCGACTGAGCGACGGAGCCCTTCGTTTTTCGAGACGACTTTGCTTGTGGCGAGAAACAGAAGCGCGCCGGCGTAATAGGCCGAGAAGTTGGATCGTGAAAGACAATGATCTACAGGCTATTGCTGTATCCGCTGCAGAGGCTGCGGTGCTCGATGAAGACCTGTTGAGATCAGTCAAAGTACAAGAGCCAAAATTTATTCAGCGCTATGCTAGTGAGCTTTCCAAGATTCTGAATGACCAGTGCAGCGATGACGCGCCAGTGGACAGATCCATTTTAAATTATCCTGTAGAGGGTTCGGATCGAAAAACCCTTAAAGCGTTGCAAAGGGTAGTGGAAGAGAAAGCAGCCCAACACCAGTTAGCACCTGAACTGCTGGGTCGCAAGAAACAGCTTCTGGATGTTATGAAGCGCTCCAAGCAAGCGCTTACGTTCAATTGGGACGGCCAGTCGGACAACTGGCGCCAAGAAATATTGGAAACAGAGTTCTCCAAATTACTAAAGGTTGAGAGTTAAAATGGCCGATAACGCGGATCAGCCTGCTCTTAGAGAAAAGTTTTGGGATATGCCTTTGTCGTCTCTCAATTCGGCAGAATGGGAAGCTCTGTGTGACGGTTGTGGACGCTGCTGCTTGAAAAAATTTGTCGACGAGGATGCGCAAGAACTGCTTTGGACCCGAGTCGTCTGCCGTTATTTTGATCAGGGGACAAGCCGCTGCGGTTGTTATGACGAGCGATCTGTTAATGTGCCTGACTGCATCGATGTAAAAGCTTTGGATATTAAGGCCACGAACTGGATGCCCGATACCTGCGCTTATAAATTACGAGCGATGGATAAGCCACTGTTCCCATGGCACCCCCTTATCACAGGTTCTAGGGATGAAATAACAGATGCCGATATCACTATCAGCAACAAGGTTGTTTCTGAAGAATACGTACATCCTGAGGGATATGAAGAACACGTTATTCGCTGGGTTAGCGCGCACGGCTAAGCAAATGAAAAGGGCAATATGAATTCTGAATTTGATTACTCATTGATTTGGATAATCTACCTTAGCGCAGGTGCTCTGTTTTATTGGGTGCTTCACAATCTTACTAAATCGGCTGGCCCTTCTTGGTGGTTTTATAGTGTGCGAGCCTTTTACTTTGGATTGGCATTCACCCCAGCTTACGCCAACGATCAAGGAAATTCGCTCGCGCCGGCTCTGATGGTTTCAACCTTGGATCTGATCACTGGAGGGTCTGCGGGTGTCTCTAGGGCCTTAATACCTCTGTTAATGGTATTGCTAGGTTGCATTGTTATTGCAACGATTGTCTTTTTTTATGCAAAAAAACTTAAAATCAAATAGTTAGTTTGAATTACGGTTTTTACTCGTGCTTTTATATGAATCACTGTTTTTTTGCGCCAGCATTTCTTGCTGAACCTTCGACTCTGTGACCATTTTTTAAAAAGCCAATTAAAACAGTGGCTTAGCTTAAGAAGTGCGCTACGCTAGCTATTTTACAACTCTAGCTTATGCCATGATGTTAGTGGCAGGGGAAGGAGATGCCATTAAATATTGCCCCTTATCCACTGAAAAGCTGCCAGAGGGGCGGGTGTCAGGCGCTGTATAATGGTTGGCATACCCGTAATTTCCACCCTGCCATTTATACTCAGTATCTTTGACAGCACTTTGGCAGCACTTTGGCAGCACTTTGGCAGCACTTTGGCAGCACTTTGGAAGTTGAAAGTGAGAGTAATCCGGCGAATCTACTCAGCTATTTGACGATATGTTTGGCTGTTGCAATAACGCCGCACTTTTTTATGAGGGGAGTCGCTGACAACGTATTATCTGAGGCTCTAGCGGCAAACTAAAAAGTTGATTTACTGCAATATCAGTTGAATCAATTACAAAAAGAATTGTTACCTCGTATTTAATACCGAAACCGGAGATGGCAATGCTTCAGCTAGCTCTGAGAAGGCCTCTATGGGCCCTAGCGAACTCGATATAACTTCATAAAGGTAATGAAAACCTTGGGGGTGGGCGGTCGTTTCATATTTCGCCTATTGGGCGGGCTTTGTAACTGAGCAGATACAGATGAGATCAGCAGGGTAAAAACGCTAGGCTTTTTAACGCTAAAGCCATCAGCGGGAAAACTGGGGGCCGCAAGAGGGTTCGTTGGTAAATCACAGAGCGAGGAAGACTATTGGTTAAGATTAGCATCTAACGCCTGTTGAGCTTAGCTGAGCTTAGTTTCTAGCACCTGAAGTCGCAACTGAAGCCGCAACTGAAGCCGCACTATAAAAGACCAGATCGCTGAAACGATCGTACCTAAAATAATGAATTAGATATCGGTGTACTGGGACTGTATTAATGCGCGCCTGCTGTTTACAATGGTTCGCTGTTTACAATGGCCTGCAATTTAATCGCGTAGTGGAAATAGATTTATGAATTTTACTGGTACTGAAGAATATGTAGCGACAGATGAGCTACAAATGGCAGTTAACGCAGCTATCGCTTTGCAAAAACCTCTCCTGATTAAAGGCGAGCCCGGTACTGGTAAGACTATGCTGGCAGAGCAGATCGCTCTCTCTCTGGATTTGCCCCTTATTCAGTGGCATATCAAGTCCACCACGAAAGCACAGCAAGGCTTGTATGAGTATGACGCGGTATCCAGACTAAGAGACTCTCAGCTTGGCGACGATAAAGTGCATGACATCGGCAACTACATTATTCAAGGAAAAGTATGGGAGGCGTTTGACTCCGAGCAGCAAGTTGTTCTATTGATTGATGAAATTGATAAAGCTGACATCGAATTTCCTAATGACCTTTTGTTAGAGCTGGACAAAATGGAATTTTATGTTTACGAGACTAAGCAAGTCATTAAGGCGAAGACTCGACCAATCATCGTCATTACCAGTAACAATGAAAAAGAGCTACCAGATGCCTTTTTGCGGCGTTGTTTTTTCCACTACATAGAGTTTCCAGACAACCTCACCATGGAAAAAATCGTTGATGTTCATTACCCGGATATCAAGAAAGAACTAGTAAGCCAAGCTATGGATATTTTCTTTGACGTAAGAAAAATTCCAGGGCTTAAAAAGAAGCCTTCAACATCTGAATTGATTGATTGGCTGAAATTGCTAATGGCTGACGATTTGCCGGAAGAAATTCTGAAAAACAAAAATGCTAAGAATGCGATTCCACCTCTTTACGGAGCGTTGCTTAAAAACGAGCAAGATGTTCACCTACTTGAGAAGCTGGCATTCATGCATAGGGCCAAACGTTAATGCTGATCAATTTCTTTATGACGCTGAGGGCGCAAAAGTTGCCGGTATCTTTTACCGAACTTTTTGCTCTTCTCGAATGTCTGAAGCAGAATATTGTTTTTGGCAGTGTTGAAGACTTTTATTTTGTGTCCAGAATGTGCATGGTTAAAGATGAGAAGAATTTTGATAAATTTGATGTAGCCTTTGCCAAATACTTTGAAAATGTCGATATTCTTGATGACCTTTCTCTCTATGAAATCCCTGACGACTGGCTCCGTAAAGAATTAGAGTCCATGCTCAGCGATGAAGAAAAAGCGCAAATTGAAGCATTGGGCGGTTTAGAAAAGCTTATGGAAGAATTCCGTAAGCGAATGGAAGAGCAGAAAAAACGCCATGAAGGTGGTAATAAATGGGTAGGCACCGGTGGTACTTCACCTTTTGGTGCCTATGGATATAATCCGGAAGGCATCCGCATAGGTCAGGAAGGTGGCCGGCAAGGCAAGGCGGCGAAGGTTTGGGATAAGCGAACTTACCGTGACCTAGATGATTCAGTTGAAATAGGTACTCGCAATATAAAAATGGCACTGCGCAGATTGCGTAAATTTGCTCGGACCGGAGCTGCTGATGAATTGGATATAAATGATACGATTTCGTCGACCGCAAAGAACGCGGGTTTACTCGATATTAAGATGGTTCCGGAGCGGCATAACTCGGTCAAAGTGCTGATATTTTTTGATGTGGGCGGGTCGATGGACCCTTATGTAAAACTCTGCGAAGAACTTTTTTCAGCCGCTCGAACCGAATTTAAGCATCTTAAATATTTTTATTTCCATAATTTTATTTATGAGTCGGTTTGGACCAAAAGCCAGCGTCGGCATGCAGAGACCACATCGACATTTGACATTATTAATAAGTTTACTAAAGACTATAAAGTGATATTCGTTGGCGATGCCACTATGGCTCCCTATGAAGTCACCCACGTCGGCGGAAGCATCGAGCATTATAATGAAGAGGCGGGATCTGTCTGGTTAAATCGACTCGCCGAACATTTCGACCATATGATTTGGATTAATCCCACCCAAAAGGACTACTGGGAACATAGCTATTCAATCGAGGTCGTTAAAGAGCTTGTAGAAGATCGCATGTACCCGCTGTCAGTTAAAGGGCTCGAAGAAGCGATGACACTGCTAACGAAATGAATTATTTATGATTGAGAGATTAGGCGAAGACCTTAGACCTGAAAAATTCTCATCACTGGTGGAAGTGCTCGATTACGTTAACAAAGAGCACAGCGAGCGACCAGGTTTTAGTTGTTTCAAACAAACCCTAAGCTATGGTGAAATTAACGAGCTTAGTGATCGTTTTGCCACCATGTTACAGCAAAAATCCAAATTAAGACCGGGCGACAGAATCGCGATCCAGCTGCCTAACGTCCTCCAATTTCCTATCGTTTTGTATGGCGCGTTAAAGGCTGGTCTGATAGTTGTAAACACGAATCCGCTATATACCTCGAATGAAATGCTTCATCAATTTAAAGATTCCGGCGTAAAGGCCATCGTTATTTTGGAGAATTTTTGTGATAAATTGGAACAGGTTTTAGATCAGACTGAAATAGAGACAATCTTCGTTACAAAACTTGGAGATTTCCAGTCTCCACTCCAGCGCCACATCATAAATTTTGGCATAAAACACCTTAAAAAGCTTGTGCCGACCTACAATCTGCCCACTGCACT
This sequence comes from Glaciecola sp., assembly GCA_047628735.1. Taxonomy (GTDB): domain Bacteria; phylum Pseudomonadota; class Gammaproteobacteria; order Pseudomonadales; family Pseudohongiellaceae; genus UBA9145. The sequence continues at coordinate 21,834 of JBLHVT010000026.1, read as the reverse complement.
ATCTTTGACTGATTTGAAGGGTTTTGATCCTGCCTATACCCAGCAAGAGCCCCTTGCTCGTGGCGATGATGTGTGCGTTATCCTTTATACCGGCGGCACTACTGGCATATCAAAGGGGGCAATGCTCAGCCATAACAATTTGATAGCAAACATGATGCAGCTTCGCTCCAGATGTCTAGCGGTCATGAAAGATAAAGTTGAGATTATCGCGGCACCATTGCCGCTTTATCATAGTTACGCCTTTCTCTTGCACTGCCTCGCAATGCCCTATGCAGGCAATCATAATATTCTTATTACTAACCCAAGAGATCTGGATGGTTTAATCAAGTTATTGACTAAAGTAACCGTCAATGGCTTCGTCGGGATTAATACCCTTTATTTGGCGATGCTGAGGCACAAAAACTTTCAAAAAATTAATTTCAAGAACCTAAGATTCTGTGGTGCCGGTGGGATGGCGATGACAAGTTCGGTTATGCAGGAGTGGCAAGACGTAACAGGATGCGAAATATTTGAAGGTTACGGATTAACCGAATGCTCGCCAGTGGTTTCGGTAAATATCCCAGGCCAGTTAAAGCTCGGGACCGTTGGCCCTCTAGTACCCGAGACAGAGCTAAAAGCAATGGCAGACTCAGGAGAAGAAGTTCTTCAAGGCGAAACTGGGGAGGCTTGGATCAGAGGTCCACAGGTGATGCTGGGGTATTGGAATCGGCCTGAAGAAACTGCAGAAACTATTACTGCCGATGGTTGGTTTAAATCGGGCGACTATGTCAATGTCGACAGCGATGGATACATCCGCATTGTAGATCGCAAAAAAGACATGATACTGGTATCCGGTTTCAATGTTTTTCCTAACGAAGTAGAAGATTGGGTTAACGGCCACCCTGGAGTTTTGGAAAGCGCTGCTATTGGCGTGCCCAATGAGCGAACTGGAGAAGCTGTAAAACTATTTGTGGTGAGGCAAAATCAGTTGCTCACCTCAGAAGAGCTTATCCGTCATTGCAAAAAAGGTCTTACTGCCTATAAATTACCGCGTGATGTCGTTTTTGTTGAGGATCTTCCAAAATCAAATATTGGTAAGATCATTCGCCGTGAGTTACGCGATTGAATACCTACGGTTCTTCCGAACCTTAAAATCCTTAGAGTGTGATGTGTGCTTGAATCCCTAGAACAAGAACTGGATTCGTGTCAGATAGTGGATGCGTTTCGACTACGTAGAAAACTTCAAGAAGTTATAAAAGGCAGCACAGCAGGTTTCTTGGACAGTAATGCGCTAGCATCACTTGCCGAGTCTATAAAAATATCGCAAAAGAAATGTCAGGCACGCGATTCCTCGATTCCAGCACATATCAATTTTCCTGATCAATTGCCCGTCAGTGCAAAAGCTGATGAAATTGCAAAGCTATTATCTGATCACCAAGTATTGGTCGTTGCAGGCGATACTGGTTCTGGCAAAACAACCCAGATACCGAAAATGTGTCTGGCCGCCGGATTGGGGAGAAGAGGGCTTATTGGTCATACTCAGCCGCGGCGCTTGGCGGCAGTTTCGGTAGCAGATCGAATAGCTGAAGAGCTAGGGGTACAGGTAGGCCAAGGCGTTGGTTATCAAGTAAGATTCAACGAAAAAGTTGGCCCTTCAACCTTTCTTAAACTCATGACGGACGGTATTCTTTTAGCTGAGATTCAGCAAGACCGTTTTCTCAACAGATATGAAGTTATTATTATCGACGAGGCACATGAGCGATCTCTTAATATCGACTTTTTGCTGGGATTTTTGAAGCAGCTTTTACCTAAGCGACCTGATCTTAAATTAATTATTACATCGGCAACGATCGATTTAGAAAAATTCTCAAAGCACTTTAATAATGCTCCGATCGTTTCTGTGTCAGGCCGAACATTTCCGGTTGTCACCGAATATATGCCGCTGTTGGAGGCAAGTAATGAGAAAGACAGCGCAAGCAATGGCGATTTTTTGGTTGACGGCGTTGTCGATGCTGTCGCTAGGCTCTATAGCGAAAATAACTCTGCGGCTTATGCGCACAACGACGTTTTGGTCTTTCTTGCCAGTGAGCGAGAAATACGCGAGGCGGCAATAGCTTTTCGTAAGCGTCGTTTAGCTAATACAGAAATATTGCCCCTTTACGCGCGGCTAAGGCATTCTGAGCAAGTAAAAATATTTAAACCCCACAAGGGTAGGCGAGTAGTACTTTCGACAAACGTCGCTGAAACATCACTCACTGTGCCAGGTATTCGATACGTCGTCGATACAGGCTTTGCTCGTATCAGTCGTTATAGCCTGCAGAGTAAAGTGCAGCGATTACCCATCGAGGCTGTGTCACAAGCCAGCGCAAATCAAAGGCAAGGCCGGTGTGGGCGAATTGCGGATGGGGTCTGTATTCGGCTCTACTCAGAAACAGATTTTAACTCACGGGCTTTGTATACCGACCCTGAAATACGCCGAACTAATCTTGCTTCAGTTATTTTAAAGATGCGTTATATGCGCCTTGGCGATGTTGACGAGTTTCCTTTTCTCGAGGCGCCGGCCACCAAGGCGGTTAATGAAGGATTCAAACTTTTATATGAATTAAATGCACTGACCCCTGCGCGAGAGCTAACTCGGCAAGGGAGTTGCATGGCGAAATTGCCAGTTGATCCCAAGTTTGCCCGCATGTTGGTTGTTGCGCAGTCAAGAGATTGTCTCAGCGAGATTTTGATTATTGTCAGTGCACTAAGTACGCAAGATCCACGTGAGACCAATGCCGAAAACAGATCGGCTGCTCATGAAGCACTGCAAAAGTTTAATCATCCGGATTCTGACTTTCTTTCCTTTGTAAACCTTTGGCACGAATATGAAATAGAGAGACAGAGGCTTAATCAGTCTCAACTTAGAAAGTTCTGTAAACAAAACTTTCTTTCCTATATGCGCATGCGAGAGTGGCGGGAAATTCATCGGCAGTTACTTTTATCTTGCCAGTCTCTTGGGTGGAAAATAAATAGCCGCGCTGCGGAATATCAGCCGGTTCATGAGAGCATCATTAGTGGTTCCTTAAATCAAATTGCATGTAAGAGCGAGGGCAATGAATACTTAGGGAACCGCAATAGAAAATTCAAATTGCTGTCAAGTTCCGTGCTTAGTAAAAAGCAGTCTGATTGGATCGTCACAGGGGACTTGATTGAAACTCACCAAGTTTTCGCTTCGATGGCTGCCAAGGTTCAGCCTGAGTGGGTCGAGAATATGGCCCTGCATCTGGTGAAACGAGAATATTTTGAACCTCACTGGAGCAAAAAAAGACAGCAAGTTATGGCCTTTGAAAAGGTGCATCTTTATGGCCTGACTTTATTGGAAAAAGCACTCATCGCTTTTTCTGATGTCGACCCAGTAGCGGCTCGGGAAATTTTTATCAGCGAAGGATTGACGGGTAGGCAGCTGAAAACCAACTTACCATTTTACTCTGCTAACCAAGCTTTCCTTGATGCCTTAGCAAAGCAAGAAGATAAGATTCGGCGGCCTGAATACATTCTCAGTGAATCCGATATTATCCGTTTTTATGACGAATGTTTGCCAGAGTCTGTTTTATCTACTCGATCCCTTGAAACGTGGTTTCGAGAGCTTGCGAAAAAGGAGGTCGTCGAGCCTGATTCAGAAAAAACAAATGCTCGGTCTAATTCAAAAGCTAAGGACGCAAAGTCTAAGCCTGAAAAGATGGGTGATGGGTTTTCCACTGCAGCCACTGCAGGACAAGCAAAACATACATTGTATATTGAGCATTCTCAGATGTTAGCAGAGAGCCTCAACGGTGGTGCTTTCGATCAGTTTCCAGACCTAGCCACAGTGAACCGTAATCGGTTAAGTATTAACTATGTTTTTGATCCTAGTAATTATAGAGACGGAGCAACCATTGATATTCCACAGTTGTTGCTTAGCCAGCTTACTCAGGCGGATATTGATTGGGCTGTGCCCGGGAATATTAGAGAAAAATGTATAACCCTGATAAAAGGACTGCCCAAAGCAACACGGAAGAACTTTATACCGGTAAGTGGCTTCGTAGACCAAATACTTCCTCTAATGTCATCGGCTGACGGCAGTTTGACCGACGCTCTTATTCGTAATGTGCGCAATCTTAAGAAGCTAAATTTAACCGCTGCCGATTTTGGCTCTGTTGAAATACCTAAGCATCTATTAGCAAAAATAAGGGTTTTGGGTGAGGATGGATTGGAGTTAGGGTTTGGTGGCGACCTCGCTGCACTTAAACGTGATTTTTCGTTAGACACTGAGGTGCACAATACAGATGTTGCTGCGAGCCTACACCCATTAGAATGCCAAGGATTAACCGATTGGGATATCGATGAGCTTCCTAAAAAGCTCGAAGTAGGAGACGATCTCCTGCTTATTAGATACCCCGCTCTAGTGGATGAGGGAGAAAGCATAGGAGTGAAGCTTTTTACTGATCAAGCAGAAGCCGTTAAGGCGAATCGATCTGGGTTGCTACGGTTATTGATGCTTCGCAGCGTGCAACAACGTAATTCGATTCGCAAATCAGGCGTTAAATTTTTAAATTCTATGGCTCTACAAATGAATGGCGCTAGCATCATTGATATTGATCAATTACTTGAAGCGGCTTATATGGAGGCTTTTCAATTAGAAGTAGAACGCCCTGAGACAAAACTTGAATTTGACGCGTTACTAGAAAGAGGGAAATCAAAATTGATCCCCCGCGGTGAAGAACTACAAAGCCTTTTAGCGGCTATCGTGGATAAGCAATTCGGGGCGCGAAAGCTTTTGCGAGAAAACAAATCATCTGCAATAGACTATGCGGTGAGCGATATAACTGCCCAACTCTCAAACTTAGTTTTTGATGGGTTCCTAGAACAAACACCGGTAAGCTGGTTGCAGCAGTTTCCAAGGTATTTAGCTGCAATTGAGCAACGGTTAAGCAAAGCACCTCATCTGGGTCCGAAAGATCAAGAAATCAGCAAGGAAATAAGGCTGTACTGGAAACGCTACGAGCAGCTCAGAGATTCCATAGAAATACATGATATAGAGTTAATAGTGCAGTTAAGGTGGATGTTAGAAGAATATAGAGTCTCTGTATTTGCGCAAAATTTGGGGACGAAAGTGCCGGTATCTGCTAAAAGAATTCAAAAACAATTTGAACTATTTCGCTGATTATTGGGTCTATTAGTAACAATTTTGGTATATTGAACGTCTTATCGTCTGATTAGTCTTGAAAGATCGGGATCCTATAGCTCTATTTTGAGCTAACGCTTGCGGTATAAACTAACAATAATGAGAGTTAATTCGCTCTACTGCGACCTTAAATGTTTGGCACCATAGATCAAGATAACATGAATTTTTGGCCCTCAATCACGAGTTTGAAGAAAATAACTAGCGTTGCTCGACTTAGCTTCATAGTTTTGATCGTGGGGAGCGTCAGTCTGAGCACACCTACCTACGCTCAGACTGACGACCGCTGGAACAAGTTAAATAAACGCAGTTTTGCGTTCAATGACTTTTTCGACACGCTGATAGTGCGGCCGGTAGCGATTACTTATACAACCGTTTTGCCGCGTTTTGCACGCCAAGGTATAGGCAATTTCTTCAGTAATATCGATGACATTAATGTTTTCGTAAATGACCTGCTGCAACTAAAGCTAGATGACGCGTTGAGCGATTCTGGACGGTTATTAGTGAATACTACGATAGGCGTTGGTGGGATATTCGATTTTGCGAGCAACTTTGGCCTGCAAAAACATGAAGAAGATTTTGGTCAAACCCTCGGTTACTGGGGAGTTAAGTCAGGACCTTATCTAATGCTGCCAGTGTTTGGCGCCAGTAATGTAAGAGATTCTTTTGGCTTAGTGTTAGATACTTTGTTTAATCCAATCCAGTATCAAGACCGTGGTTCTACTCAGATCGGGCTCTTCGCACTTAGGGAAACAGATACTCGTTCTTCGTTGTTAGCGGTAGATGGCTTAATTGTGGGTGACAGATACCTTTTTATTCGTGAAGCTTATGTTCAGAGACGAAACTATTTGGTTCTAGATGGCGAGGTGGTCGATGATTTTGGCGCTTTTTAGGTTCAAAGCTGATCTGTGATGGCGGGTTTGGCCTATACTAACTCTCAAACTTCTGAATTTTTTCCTTAACTGAACTCTTTAATTAGCCCTTAACTAATAAACTCTAACAGGGCTAAACAATAGTGAGAATCTATTAACTCCTATGCCTTCTCAGCCCACTCAAGACATTCTAGTACCTCCCAGAATTTTACTAATTGACGATGATGCTAATGCTCGTCGTAGTATTTCTGCGTTTCTGAGCGACAGTGGTTTTCAAATTATCGAAGCGGCTAGAGGATCTGAGGGCGTTTCGTTGTTTCAAAATGCAAAGCCTGATCTGGTTGTCTGTGACCTTAAAATGCTAGATATGGACGGTTTAAACGTAATCACAGAAGTGGTTTCGAAAAGCGCCAATATCCCCGTCATAGTTATTTCGGCCGGTGGGGAAATCGCAGATGCAGTTCAGGCTCTGAGGTTGGGTGCCGCTGACTATCTAATGAAGCCGATTAAGGACTTGGAGGTTTTAGAATATTCCGTCCGTCGAGGTCTAAAACAAGCCGCTCTGATCGCAGAGAACTTGGCCTACAGCAAACAGCTAGAAAGCACTAATTCACAGCTTCGAAGATCACTAGACCTATTGCGAATGGACCAACAGGCAGGCAGGCTGGTACAGACACGTCTATTACCCGATACGCCACTTCAAGTAGGCCGTTTCAGTTGCCAGCACAAAATAATACCTTCCTTATATTTAAGCGGCGACTTTGTTGATTATTGGAGGGAAGAGGGTGACCAGCTTGTGTTTTATATTGCAGATGTATCCGGTCACGGAGCCTCGTCAGCATTTGTTACGGTATTATTAAAATATAGGGTTAGAGATATAACCAAGCGTCACTATAAAAAACACGGTGGATTATCGGCGGCCGCAATTCTTTCCAAGCTAAATATAGAATTGGGCCAGGCGAGGCTTCAAAAACACGTAACCATGTTTATTGGAATTATTGATCTGAAATCCAACACACTTAGCCACAGTGCGGCCGGCCATTATCCGATGCCTATTATAGGTATCAAAGCAGGTATCAAAACAGGTATCAAAACAGGTATCAAAGCAGCCTCAACAGACAGCTATACGCTACTGGAAGAAAAGAGTTTTCCGCTTGGCGTTCACAATAAGGCAAGTTACGATGATGCTATTCTAAATATAGATTCAGGGTTTAGTATTAATCTTTTTTCAGATGGTGTGCTTGAACTTATTGATAAAAAAAGTCTGGATAGAAAAGAAGCCTACCTGATCGACCTAGTCACTAAAGGCAAGGGCCGTTATAGAGAGGTGTACAATAGTTTAGGCCTCGATTCAGTTGCTGATGCACCAGATGACGTTGCGTTGCTAACCATAGAAATGACAGAGTAATTTCAGGGTAAAGGTGGTGCAGCGAGCGAAACACTTAAGTGCTGCAGAGGCAAAGCCTACTAAGCGTTCTTTTTGCTGTCTCGAACCTTCAGTTTAGATTGAATGAAGTCACTGTGAGATACATAGATCAGCTCTGAAACCCTTCTAATTAAACTATCCTCATACTTATCCAGTGTTTCGTCAGAAAACGCAATCCGCCACATGTTTTCAATAAGATCAGTTTTTTGTTTGTAGTCATAATGATCATTGATTAGGCGTGTAAATTCATAAAGCGATGTTGAGTCGTTTGCTTGCTCCTTTGCCAATGAAGCCAGTTCTTCAATTTCATCGTTAGATATGGAAAGCTCTTCTTTTAAGACTTTAGTAAATTCTGCTGCTTCTCGATCATCCAATTGATGGTCGGAATTCATCACTTCAATCATCAATGCAGCGGAGGCTAGATTTAGTTTTTTAGCGGTGTCTTCAGGCTCTTGCGCGGTTGTTGTTGAAAAATTTCTATCAAAAAAAGATTTAAAAGTACTAAGCATAGAGTTTACCATTGGTTATTAAATATAGGGGATATGATGCCATATCAATCGAGAGTTGCAATGGCACCTGCAACTACGGAGATGTCAGCATCTTTTCTAAAAGCGTTTTCTGACAAATAGCGTCTGAATTGTTTGCCTCCTGGCTCACCCTTGAACAGTCCCAAAACATGGCGTGTCATATGTTGGAGAGGGGTGCCTTTGCGAAGTTCTGATTCCATGTAGGGAATGTAATTTTCCAAATAGTTGAGCCTAGTTAGTCTGCTTTGTGTGTCACCAAAAACTACAGAATCAATTTGGGAAAGAAGGAAAGGATTTTGATAGGCCTCTCGGCCGACCATGACCCCGTCAACTTTTGCGCCTAATTCGTTAACCGTATCCATATCCTTAATCCCCCCGTTGATAATTATCTCTAGCTCTGGGAAGCATTCCTTCATATCAAATACGCGTGCGTAGTTAAGCGGAGGAACGTCTCGATTTTGCTTGGGAGACAAACCTGACAGTATCGCGATTCGAGCATGAATGATAAAAGTATCGCAGCCAGAATCCGCCACGGTAGCTATAAATTTTTTAAGAAATTCAGCGCTATCTTTATCGTCAATCCCGATTCTACATTTCACCGTTACCGGCAATGATGTCGCGCGCTGCATGCTCTGTACGCAGTCAGCAACAAGCACAGGCTCAGCCATCAGGCAGGCGCCAAATGCACCAGACTGAACCCGAGCGCTGGGGCACCCGACGTTGAGATTGATTTCCTGATAGCCAGCGTTCTCACCGAGTTTGGCCGCCATTGCGAGCTGAGCGGGATCGCTTCCGCCAAGCTGCAATGCCACAGGCTGCTCGCTGTGATCATGTTGGAGAAGGTACGCCGCGTCTCCGTGCGTAAGAGCCGCACTGGTAACCATTTCAGTGTAAAGAAGGGTGTGTTTAGAAAACTGACGGAGAAACATCCGGTCGTGCCTGTCGGTCCAGTCCATCATTGGCGCTACACAAAATTTTCGACTAATACTCATATTCAATACAATTCTTACTAATTCACCTAAGCGTCAGGTCTATGTTGGTTGGTAGTATGTTGATTGGTAGTATGTTGATTGGTAGTGCGTTAGTTATGCTGCGCCGCCTGAACACAAATGGTCTCTCACCCTCAAGCTAACTCGGCGCTAGATTTAGTATTATAGCAGTTAGGAATTGCTAGGGTTTAGCGTATAGTTGCCAGCCTTGTTTTATTTTACTGTGATCAATCAAAGCCAATGTCTGAAATTAGAACCCGAATAGCTCCTTCTCCAACTGGAGATCCACACGTAGGCACAGCCTATATCGCATTGTTTAATCGCTGTTTTGCCCATTATCATGGCGGAAAGTTTATCTTAAGAATTGAAGATACTGATCAGGTGCGAAGCACCGCTCAGTCTGAGAAAGATATCTTGGATGCGCTGGCTTGGCTAGGACTCAGCTGGGACGAAGGGCCCGGCATAGGCGGTGAATATGGTCCCTACAAACAAAGCGAGCGGGGAGCAATTTACGATCAACATATTAATCAGCTGCTAGACAATGGCTCGGTGTTTCGGTGTTTTTGCACGTCGCACAGGCTCGACGATCTGCGCAAGCAACAAATGAGTGATAAAGCGGCCGTAGGCTATGACGGCCACTGTTTGCAACTGGCCCCCGATGCAGTCGCCGCACGTATCGATGCTGGGGAGGAGCATGTTATTCGAATGAAAGTCCCTAGCGACGGGGAGTGTACGTTTGATGACATGCTCAGAGGCCCTGTCTCAATTTCATGGTCTCAGGTTGATATGCAAGTACTCATCAAGTCTGACGGCAAACCAACCTATCACTTTGCCAATGTAGTGGATGATCATCTTATGCAGATCAGTCATGTCATTCGTGGCGAGGAATGGATTAATTCCGCACCTAAACATATCTTGCTTTACCAATACTTTGGCTGGGATGTTCCTGTTCTCTGCCATATGCCATTGCTTAGAAACCCCGATAAAAGCAAGCTCAGCAAACGCAAGAACCCGACCAGCATCGGCTACTATCAAGCAATGGGCTATCTACCAGAAGCAATGTTAAATTATCTGGGAATGATGGGGTGGACGATGCCAACCGGCGCGGAGATGTTTACTCTGCAGGAAATGACCGACGCTTTCGATATTAAAAGGGTGTCTTTAGGTGGCCCGATATTCGATACAGAAAAGCTGGACTGGTTAAATGGCAAGTATATTAGAGAGACTTTAGACGACAAACAGTTTGCGGAGCTCTTTGCTCAGTGGGCTTTTAATCCTGAGAAAATTCAACGAATTGTGCCCCTACTCAAGCAAAGGGTAGAACGTTTTAGCGATGTAGCGGAACTAGGCAGCTTTTTCATCAGTGCTAACCCTGTCTTGTCAGTCGATCTTTTTGAGCACAAGTCGTTAACTACTGAGGTTCAAGTTAAGATTCTGCAATTTAGCTTGTGGCATTTGGAAGTGCTACAGGATTGGAATCGAGAATCCATTGAAGCATCCCTACAGGGGATAGCGGTGCAGCTGGATTTAAAGATTCGGGATTTTTTGTTCCCGCTGTTCTTAGCCATCAGCGGTAAGGCGGTATCTACCTCTGTCATTGAGTCAATCGACATATTAAAGCTGGATATCACGCGAGCTCGATTGCGCGCAGCCATTGACACACTTGGCGGGGTTTCCAAAAAAGTGGCAAAGAATCTAGAGCGAGAATACCGCAGTCTTGACTAGTCGCATCGCTAAATCTGTCGTTTTAGGTTAATTGCTAGTCGCAACGGATTGACTTAACGACTAGCTGTGCTTAGAATGCGCCAGTTTTTCGAATACCCACAATCCGAACAACGTTACGAAATAATGGGGCCTTAGCTCAGCTGGGAGAGCGCAACGCTGGCAGCGTTGAGGTCATCGGTTCGATCCCGATAGGCTCCACCATTTTGTGATTCCTTCCAGCCGTATCCTCTAGCAGTAGCATCGTGCCTTGGCCTCATGGATTCACGGCTATTTAAAACGTACTGCAATAAAGTCAAATTAATACAAAACTAATGCACAAAAAAGGCGCCTCGGTTTAACCTCAGCGCCTTAATTCAAACCAGTTCCTGCATTATTTCACAGGGTAATCTCTTGCAGTGTATCCCTTGTAAAGCTGACGTGGCCGGCCGATTTTGTATTCGGCGCTCATCATTTCATTCCAGTGAGCAATCCAGCCAGGAGTTCTTCCCGTGGCAAAAATTACTGTGAATAAGCTAGTTGGGATGCCAATGGCTTTCAGGACAATGCCAGAGTAGAAGTCAACATTGGGATAAAGCTTTTTAGAGATGAAATACTCATCTTCTAGGGCGATTTTTTCCAGTTTACGAGCGATTTTAAACAATGGGTCATTTTCAATGCCTAGCTCTGCTAAAACTTCATCACAGATACCACGCATTACTTTTGCCCTTGGGTCGAAATTCTTGTAAACCCGGTGGCCAAAGCCCATTAGCCGGAAAGGGTCGTTCTTGTCCTTGGCTTTCAGAATATATTCTTCGATTCTGGATTCGTCACCAATTTCGTCTAACATCTCCAGCACCGCTTCGTTAGCGCCGCCATGAGCTGGGCCCCATAGGGCGGCGATGCCAGAGGCGATGCACGCATAGGGATTGGCGCCGGTTGAGCCGGCGAGTCTTACAGTAGACGTTGAGGCATTCTGTTCATGGTCTGCATGAAGCAAAAAGATAGTGTCCATTGCTTTGACTAAAGTAGGGCTAACGTTGGGAGCTTCGCATGGCGTGCCAAACATCATGTGCAAAAAGTTCTCGCTAAAACTCATGTCATTTTGAGGGTACATAAACGGTTGGCCAACACCGTGCTTGTAGCACATAGCTGCCAGTGTCGGCATCTTAGCAATGATACGGCGCGCCGCGGTCATTCTGTGCTCTGGTAAATCAGCGTCTAAAGTGTCGTGATAAAAGGCCGAAAGTGCGCCCACTACGCCGCATAGCATCGCCATAGGGTGTGCTGTACGTGGGAACCCTTTGAAGAACTGGTGAATCTGTTCATCAACCATCGTGTGATAGCGAATCCCATTCTCAAAATCTTCATTTTCCTCTGCGTTGGGTAATTCGCCGTTAAGCAGCAAATAACAAGTTTCAAGAAAGGTAGAATGCTCTGCCAGTTGCTCAATAGGATAACCTCTGTAAAGCAGGATTCCTGCGCCGCCGTCGATGTAGGTGATTTCGGAATCGCAAGCTGCAGTTGAGACGAAACCTGGGTCGTAAGTGAAAACGCCTTCGCCAACCAGGCTTCTTACATCTACTACATCAGGGCCAGTACTGCCTTCATAAACGGGCAATTCGATAATCTTGTCTATCCCGTCAATGGTTAGCTGGGCCTTTTTTTCACTCATGCTGGACTCCTGTAGAATATTAGAAAGAGAGATAAATATTAAAAATCAATTAGTTATGGCTATACTTCAGTTCAAAGGATAGCCTACGTCTGATTAATAGGGATGGCATACTAGGAAGAGACTTGGTGCATTGTCAAATGTTTGTCGATCCTAGTTTCCGAGTAGACATTAGTATAGTTATAGTAAATGCAGTCTTACTGATTTACTTAAATCCTCACAAATCGTCAGTTTGTACTGAGCCTATAGTATAAGGATTATTTTCTCCGCAAGCTTTTTTTGAAGGCTGACAAAGCATTGTCATAATTGGGCTTATAGGATGAAGATTTATTGTATTGGGTAGCCTATAAGCCTATACTTTCTAACGTTAAATTATCCTAATTTGTATAAGTATTTCAACTAGTTTGCTTACTTTTTCGAACTAGGAAATTGCATACGCTTAATCCACATCAAGGGACTTAGTATAACGTGAAAGACACAAGACCTGTAAATCTTAACCTGCTAGCTTTTAGATGGCCAATCCCTGCAATTACCTCGATACTCCACAGAGTAAGCGGTGTGTTTATTTTCTTTGGCATTGCAGCCCTTCTGTACCTTCTTGATCTGTCCCTCAGCTCCCAGGCGGGCTTTGACGAAGCAGCGGCTTTGCTTAGTGGCACCGCTGTAAAATTGATCATATGGGCCATCGCTTCTGGGATTCTCTATCACTTAATCGCGGGCATCAAGCACTTGATCATGGATCTCGGCTATGGCGAGACAGTTCAAGGTGGCAAAGCCGGCGCAGTCGCTGTGCTAGTTGTCTCGGCGCTAGCGATAGCCGTAGCGGGGTACTGGATATGGTAACTAATGCGACTAGCCTTAGCCACTCAGGATTATCCGACTGGATTATTCAGCGCTCGAGTGCTTATATTTTAGCTGCCTACACCCTTTTTGTGTTAGGCGTATTTATTGTTAATCCAGAAATGGGTTACGAGCAGTGGAATGCTTTGTTCGAATCTAATCCTATGCGGCTGTTTAGCCTCATAACGATTTTTGCACTGTGCGGTCATGCATGGATAGGGCTTTGGACCATTACCACCGATTACTTAAACGTCCACCATTTTGGGGCTTTTGCAACAACCAGTAGACTTATAGTTCAGGCAATATGCGCACTGATCACAGTGACTTATTTGTTCTGGGGCATTCAGATTTTTTGGGGTAGTTAAATGACAACCATGCGCAATATTTCTTTTGATGCGGTTATTGTTGGCGGTGGCGGTGCAGGTATGCGTGCTGCGTTGCAATTGTCTCAGTCCGGTTTCAAAACAGCAGTAATTTCTAAAGTATTTCCAACTCGCTCACACACAGTATCCGCACAAGGCGGCATCACCTGTGCGATTGCCAGTGACGACCCTAATGATGATTGGCGTTGGCATATGTATGATACCGTCAAAGGATCTGACTACATCGGCGATCAAGATGCTATTGAGTACATGTGTAGTGAGGGGCCTAAGGCTGTGTTTGAAATGGAGCATATGGGGTTACCATTTTCGAGAACAGAAAGTGGTCGCATCTATCAGCGTCCGTTTGGCGGCCAATCAAAAAACTTCGGCAAAGGCGGGCAGGCAGCAAGGACATGTGCGGCGGCCGACAGAACGGGTCATGCGCTTCTTCACACGCTCTACCAAGGCAATCTTAAGAACAATACTGTTTTCTTAAATGAATGGTACGCCACTGATTTGGTAAAGAACCAAGACGGCGATGTTGTCGGCGTAATTGCGATATGCATAGAAAGCGGTGAAACAGTTTTCGTAAAATCGAAAGCTACAGTATTTGCAACAGGCGGTGCTGGACGAATCTACGCGTCGACCACGAATGCAATGATCTGCACCGGTGATGGTGCGGGGATGGCAATGCGTGCTGGCTACCCTATGCAAGATATGGAAATGTGGCAGTTTCACCCGACAGGTATTTATGGTGCTGGAACTCTTGTTACCGAGGGATGCAGAGGCGAGGGTGGCTATTTGATTAATAAGGATGGTGAGCGTTTCATGGAACGCTACGCGCCTAATGTAAAAGATTTGGCGGGCCGTGATGTAGTCGCCCGTTCCATGGTTCTCGAGATGCTTGAAGGCCGAGGCTGTGGTGAAAATGGCGATCACGTAATGTTGAAGCTGGACCATCTTGGGGAAGACGTGCTTAACGCCAAGTTGCCCGGAATCTTAGAGCTCTCACGCACATTTGCTCACGTAGATCCCGTTAAAGAGCCTATTCCAGTCGTGCCGACTTGCCATTACATGATGGGTGGTATTCCTACCAACGTGAATGGTCAAGCACTTACTCAGGACAGCAATGGTGTCGACCAAGCTATTCCAGGGTTGTTTGCTGTGGGCGAGGCGGCCTGTGTTTCAGTTCACGGCGCTAACCGATTGGGCGGTAACAGTCTATTGGATCTCATCGTATTCGGCCGTGCCGCAGGCAAGCATATCCAAGAAATGTTGCAGCAAGGTTTAGAGCAGAGGCAAGCAAGTGACTCCGATATAGAAATGTCAATGTCTCGCCTAGCGCGAATGAATGAAAGTACTTCTGGTGAAAGTGTGCCGGTGCTGCGTAAAGAGCTCCAAACTATTATGCAAAACTACTTTGGCGTTTTTCGCAAAGGAGAGTTCATGCAGGAAGGGATTAAAAAGCTTGAAGTGCTGCGTCAGCGGATTAATAACGTTCACCTGACCGATAAGAGCAATACTTTTAACACCGCTCGTATCGAAGCCCTTGAGCTTGAGAATTTGTTTGAAGTTGCGCGAGCTACAGCGATTTCGGCTGAAGCTAGACCTGAAAGTCGCGGAGCTCACGCTCGCGATGATTTCAGAGACAGAGATGACGAGAATTGGTTATGTCACTCTATGTATTTTCCAGAAGATAAAAAAGTAGGCAAGCGTTCGGTGAATTTTTCGCCCAAGACCGTGGACACTTTTGAACCTTCAGTCAGATCTTATTAATATTAACTACTTAAATTTAGGTGGTATACCTTGTTAGTTAGCATATATCGTTACAATCCTGAGATAGACAGTAAGCCGTTTATGCAGGATATAGAAGTTGAGATACCAGAAGGTAAAGACTTGATGGTGCTTGATGTCCTTAATTTAGCGAAAGAAAAGGACCCTACTATTGTTTATCGCAGGTCATGCCGAGAGGGCGTTTGTGGCTCTGATGGCATGAACATCAATGGCCAAAATGGACTAGGCTGTATTACGCCATTGTCAGAAGCGGTCAAGCCAGGCAAAAAACTGGTCTTACGGCCGTTGCCTGGTCTGCCGGTGATTCGAGACCTTGTCGTCGATATGTCAATCTTCTATAAGCAGTTTGAAAAAGTTAAGCCGTGGCTAATGAATGATACGCCGGCTCCCGCAATCGAAAGACTTCAGTCACAAGAAGATAGAGCAAAGTTAGATGGTCTTTACGAATGCATACTTTGCGCATGTTGCAGTACGGCTTGTCCTTCATTCTGGTGGAATCCCGATAAATTTATCGGCCCAGCTGGCCTCTTGCAGGCTTATCGGTTTTTAGCCGATACTCGTGACACGGCTGCTGCTGAGCGGCTCGCGGGATTAGACGATCCGTTCAGCGTGTTTCGTTGCCGCGGAATTATGAACTGTGTATCGGTTTGCCCAAAGGGATTAAACCCTACTCGAGCAATTGGACACATTCGCACTATGTTGGTGGCCGAGGGCACGTAGTGCAGAGTAACGGATTAGCTCTGCATTAGTATTTGATAATAAAAGCTAGACAGAATTAGTTCAGCACAAATGAACGGAATAAAGCGCCTGGTTGGCGCCAATGCTGAGGTGAAAAATGCAACAAAATATGATGGAATTTATGCTGAGCAGCGGTCACATATCGGGCTCTAACGCTGCATATGTAGAAGATCTTTACGAGTCCTATCTCACCGACCCCGATTCAATACCTGAGCAGTGGAAGGATTACTTTACGTCTTTACCACCTATTAATGGCTCTACCGTGCCAGATGTATCGCACGCAGCCATTCGTAAAGATTTCAAAGCGCTTAGTAAAAGAAGCAGATTTACCCCTATTTTAAGCAATGATGCTGTTGTTAACTCCGAACATGAGCGCAAGCAAGTTCAGGTAATGCTGCTTATTAGTTCATACCGTGTAAGAGGGCATCAAAAAGCGGGACTTGACCCCCTTGGGCTAATGCACCGAGAGCGAGTGCCTGATTTAGAACTCGAGTTTCACGACCTTTCCCCTGTAGATTATTCCACTTCGTTCCAGACTGGCTCTTTATTCATTAGTCGCGATATCGCTCCCTTACGTGACATTGTCGATACACTAGAGCGGATCTACTGTAGTTCCATTGGCTATGAGTTCATGCACATAGTTAACTTGGAAGAAAAGCAATGGATACAACAACGAATCGAAGGTAATGATGGTTTTCCAGCATTTGAAAATGATGTTAAGCGTCATTTGCTTGAGCGACTTATCGCAGCAGAAGGGTTAGAAAAACATCTGGATTCCAAATATCCTGGCACCAAAAGGTTCGGCTTAGAGGGCGGAGAAAGCCTTATTCCAGCGCTTGACGAATTGGTTCAGCGTTCCGGAAACTATGGTGTAAAAGAAATAGTACTGGGTATGGCACACCGGGGACGTTTGAACGTTCTGGTAAACATTCTTGGCAAAAACCCTGCAGACTTGTTTGATGAATTTGAAGGCAAAGTCGTTTATGAGAGTTCTGGGGATGTAAAGTATCATCAGGGATTCTCGTCAAATATTATGACCACCGGCGGTGAAGTTCACATGGCGATGGCATTTAATCCATCTCATTTGGAAATTGTGGCACCGGTTGTTGAAGGCTCTGTCAGAGCCCGTCAATCTCGGCGTGGAGATAAAGAAGGCTCTAAAGTACTGCCTATAATTATTCATGGTGATGCAGCATTTTCCGGTCAAGGTGTTGTGATGGAGACATTTCAAATGTCCATGACTCGTGCCTACTCCACCGGTGGCACTGTCCATATAGTGATAAATAACCAAGTAGGTTTCACTACCAGTCGCCAAGATGATGCCCGCTCTACCGAGTACTGTACTGATGTAGCTAAAATGGTTCAGGCGCCCATCTTTCATGTCAATGCTGATGATCCTGAAGCGGTTTTATTTGTTACGCAATTAGCGTTGGATTTTAGATATCAGTTTAAGAAAGATGTTGTTGTCGATTTGGTTTGCTATCGCAGACGCGGACATAATGAAACTGACGAGCCAGCATCCACTCAGCCTTTAATGTATGCAGCTATCAAGCAGCATAAGTCTACTCGCGTTTTATACGCTGAACTGCTTGACGCTCAGAATATAATGAGCACCGCAGAATCTGATTTGCTCAACAAAAACTACCGCACCGCGTTAGACACCGGCGAGCACGTCGTAAAAAGCCTCGTTAAAGAGCCTAGTGTTGAGCTATTCGTTGACTGGAGTCCTTACCTTGGTCACGCATGGAGTGCTCATTTTAATACCTCGATATCACTCAAAACGCTACAAGCTCTTGCCCGAAAATTAGTTACAACACCAAAAGATTTTAAAACTCAGCGCCAAGTTCAAAAGCTTTTAAACGATAGGTCGAGTATGGCGGCGGGTGACCTCCCAATAGATTGGGGCTTTGCTGAAACTCTTGCCTATGCAAGCATTTTAATAACGGGCAACAAGGTCAGGATTACAGGACAAGATGTTCGTCGGGGCACTTTCTCACATCGCCACGCTGTTCTTCACGACCAAGCTACTGGTGAAACATATACTCCGCTACAGTCGTTAGAAAAAAATCAGGGTAGCTTTACCATTTATGATTCGCTGCTTTCAGAAGCGGCGGTGCTGGCTTTTGAATACGGCTACGCCACAACCATACCCAACGCATTGGTAATATGGGAGGCCCAGTTTGGCGATTTTGCGAATTCTGCTCAGGTCGTAATTGATCAATTCATCACCAGCGGTGAGCATAAGTGGTCGCGACTTTGCGGATTAACACTATTACTACCGCATGGTTATGAGGGACAGGGCCCTGAGCATTCTTCAGCTAGACTCGAACGTTTCTTGCAGCTTTGTGCCGAACAGAATATCCAAGTGTGTGTGCCTACAACGTCTGCACAAGTGTTTCATATGCTGCGTAAGCAGGTATTGTGTCCACTGCGTAAACCGCTGGTGGTCATGTCACCGAAGAGTTTGCTTCGACATAAAGAATCTGTGTCTAGCCTTGAAGAACTGGCGGAAGGTTCTTTTCAAGTCGTGCTTGATGAAACTGACGATTTCGATCCCTCTACTATCAAGCGGCTAATTATTTGCAGCGGCAAAGTTTATTACGACTTGAGAGCAGAGCGACGCACGCGAAACATAAACAACATTGCCATCATTCGTATGGAGCAGTTGTATCCGTTCCCACATGATGATTTTTTAAATTGCTTGCTACAATACAAGAACCTTGAATCTATCGCATGGTGTCAAGAAGAACCCATGAATCAAGGTGCTTGGTACTCAAGCCAGCATCATCTAAGAGCGGGTATAAATAAGCATTTCCCTGATGTTTACCTCGAATATGTAGGTCGAGATGCATCGGCATCGGTGGCAGCAGGCTATCCGGCGCTTCATTTAAGCCAGTTGAAAAAATTTATTGACGAAGCCTTGAGCTAATTAATCGCAAGTAATCGACTGCGTGCTCGTGATCGATTGAAAAGGACAGACTATGACAATAGAATTAAAAGCACCCACTCTTCCTGAATCAGTTCCAGATGGCACGATTGCGACCTGGTATAAGAATGTTGGCGATACTGTTTCTCGCGATGAACTGCTTGTCGACATTGAAACAGACAAGGTAGTTATCGAAGTAGTATCGCCAACCGATGGTGTATTAAAGGAGATCATTAAAAATACTGGCGACACCATCGTTAGCAACGAGGCTATAGGCAGCGTTACAGCCGGGGACGCATCGGCTTCGCCCGCTGCTCTAGCGCAAGCCCCACAAGCCGCGCCCGCCAGCGCGTCAACTGATGAATCGCTGCCAAGTCCGGCGGCTAAAAAGTTGATCTCAGAGAATGCCTTAGACGGTAAGTCTATTTCTGGCAGCGGCAAAGATGGACGCATAACCAAAGAGGATGTTGTGGGCCACATGCAAAAGCCCGCACCTTCTGAATCTGTGAGTCCAGTAGCGGCTACTGTATCCGCCGATGGCCGGACTGAAGAAAGAGTACCAATGAGCCGACTACGGGCAAAAGTTGCCGAGCGATTGCTTCATGCAACGCAAAGTACAGCGATGTTGACAACGTTCAATGAGGTCAACATGAAGCCAATAATGGATATTCGCAGTCGCTATAAAGATCAGTTTGAAAAGACTCACGATGGGGTCAGACTTGGCTTCATGTCATTCTTTGTGCGCGCCTGCATAGAAGGCTTAAAAAGATTTCCTGCAGTTAACGCATCATTAGATGGTAAAGAAGTCGTCTACCATGGCTATCAAGATATCGGCGTTGCCGTTGGCTCCCCTCGAGGTTTGGTTGTGCCGGTTTTACGCAACGCCGACAACATGGGTCTTGCCCAAATAGAGAAATCAATCCGTGAATATGGGCTTAAGGCCCAAGATGGCAAACTTGCTATTGACGACCTTGCCGGAGGTACTTTTACTATTTCCAACGGAGGTGTATTCGGCTCACTATTATCGACCCCCATTTTAAATCCTCCGCAGACCGCTATTTTGGGTATGCACAAGATTCAAGAAAGGCCAATGGCTGTTGATGGCGAGGTGAAAATCCTACCCATGATGTACTTAGCGCTTTCTTATGATCATCAAATGATAGACGGCAAAGAAGCTGTGCAGTTCCTTGTAACTGTCAAAGAATTATTAGAAGACCCAACGCGGTTAATTCTAGAAATTTAACTCAATAACTAAACTCTATTAAAGAGAATTAATTATGGCTAGTGAATACGATGTAGTAGTTATTGGATCCGGTCCTGCCGGCTACGTAGCGGCAATTAAGTGTGCGCAACTTGGTTTTAAAACTGCTTGCATAGAAAAGTGGATGGATAAAGAAAACAAGACGGTCTACGGTGGTACGTGTTTGAACGTAGGGTGCATACCCTCTAAGGCGTTGTTGGATAGCTCACACAAATATTGGGAAGCCACACAGCATTTTGATGTGCATGGTATTAAAGTTTCTAAAGTTGAAATTGATGTTCCTGCAATGCTCGCTCGAAAAACCAAAGTGGTGGAGCAGCTAACTGGGGGCATTAAAGGCCTCTTCGCCAGCAACAAAGTCGATGGTATTGGTGGCACAGGAAAAGTCACGGGTGCAAACACCGTAATGGTCACTAAAACCGACGGTGAGAAACAAGAGCTAACGGCCAAACACATAGTTATCGGGGCTGGTTCAGTGCCTATCGCTATACCCCCTGCTCCGGTAGACCAAGACACAATTGTCGACTCCACGGGCGCATTGGAATTCCTCGAAGTACCTAAGCGCTTAGGAGTTATTGGTGCCGGAGTGATTGGACTTGAGCTTGGCAGCGTTTGGGCTCGACTTGGTTCAGAGGTAACAATTTTAGAGGCTATGGATGAACTTCTTCCTTTGGCGGATAAGCAGATTGCGAAAGAGTCTGCTAAGATTTTCGCTAAACAGGGCCTTGATATTAAGCTTGGCGCAAAGGTCACAGGCAGTAAGGTGAGTAAAGGCACGAAGAAATCAGTCACCATTGAATATACAGATTCACAAGGCGAGCAAAAAGCTCAGTTCGACAAAGTTATTGTGGCTGTTGGCCGCCGTCCGTATACAGAGGAATTGTTAGACCCAGCTGTTGGGATTGAAATGGATGAGCGCGGCTTTATTAAAGTTAACGATCAGTGCCAAACTAACATCCCAAATATTTACGCTTGTGGTGACGTAGTCCGTGGCCCAATGCTCGCGCATAAAGGCTCGGAAGAAGGCGTTATGGTTGCTGAGCGAATTGCTGGCAAAATGACACAGGTTAATTACGACCTTGTGCCATCAGTGATCTACACCCATCCAGAAGTCGCTTGGGTTGGTAAAAACGAAGAAGAACTCAAAGCCCAAGGCGTTGAATACAACGTTGGAGCGTTTCCATTTGCTGCAAATGGCCGCGCGCTTGCGTCGAATGATACAGACGGCATGGTAAAGATGCTTGCCGATGCAAAAACCGACCGCATATTGGGTTGCCATATTATTGGATCGGCTGCAGCTGATTTGTTGCAGCAGATCATAATAGCGATGGAATTTAGTTCTAGCGCTGAAGACATTGGCTTAACAATGTTTTCTCACCCTGCATTATCCGAAGCTGTTCACGAAGCGGCACTGGCTGTAAATGGCCATGCTATCCATATTGCTAATCGCAAACGCAAAAAATAACTCTCTAAAAATCGATGGAGCTTAAATGAATTTACACGAATATCAGGCGAAAGAATTATTCGCCGAATACGGGCTGCCT